>NZ_PZZM01000001.1:600000-805000 GCF_003046175.1 Bosea sp. 124 | reverse complement strand
CATCAGCCGCAGCACCTGGATGAACTCGCGCTTGCCACGGTTGCCCATGCGCGCCTCCAGCAGATGGCGCAGGTGCTGGAAGGCCTCGGGCAGATCCCAGCCCTGGAGCGCCGCCGCCTGGTCGAGCGCATTGGGCTTGGTCTCGATCAGGGCGAGATAATGCAGTGGGTTGGAGACGAACACGCCTTCGCCATAGCAGCGCGGGTGACGGGCAATCTCGGCGCCACCGCACAGGATCACGACCGCATCGACGAAGCCCTTCACCACGACATCCTGAAAGCCGTAAGCTGTGGGCACGGAGTAATCGTTTGAGCGGTAGCGCACCAATGCGGTCGAGGAGACCCGCGCGCTGCGCTTCTCGCACGGCTCCAGCGGCACGGCCGGCAGGTCGCGCAACGCCGCCAGATCGGCGACAAGCCGTTCTCCGATCGTCCCGGCATGCCGCCCGGCTCGTTCCCCCTGCCGGAGACGGCAACGCTCAGCCAGCCTGGCGTTCAGCGCCTCAAAGCTTGCCACCACCGGGATCGGCGTCATGAAGTTGGAGCGGGCGTACTTCACCAGGCCCTCGACCTTGCCCTTGTCGTTGCCCTTGCCTGGACGGCCGAAGCGATCCCGGAACAGATAATGGCTGACCAGCTCGGTGAAGGCGCGGGTTCGCTCGCGCTTGCCGTCGCCGCAGATCTTCGCCACCGCGATGCGCGTGTTGTCGTACAGGATCGACAGCGGCACCCCTTCGAAGAAGCCGAAGGCCGAGACATGGCCGTCCAGGAACGCTTCCGTCGTCTCGCGGGGATAGGCCTTCACGAAGCAGGCGTCCGACTGCGGCAGGTCCATGCAGAAGAAATGGATCTTCTGCCGAACCCCGCCAATCACCGCGATCGCCTCGCCGAAATCCACCTGGGCGTGTCCCGGCGGATGCGCCAGCGGCACGAAGGTCTCGCGCCCACGCGCCCGGCCGATCCGCACGTAATCCTTCACCACCGTGTAGCCGCCAGCGAAACCATGCTCGTCGCGCAGGCGCTCGAAGATCCGCTTGGCCGTATGGCGCTGCTTCACCGGCGCGCTCCGGTCAGCCTCCAGGATTGCGTCGATCACCGGCAGCAACGGACCCAACTTCGGCTTCCCGGCAGGCTTCGTTCGCGTGTACCCCGGCGGCAGCGAGAACCGGCACATCTTCGCAATCGTCTCGCGGCTCAGACCAAAAACACGCGCCGCCTCCCGGCGGCTCTTCCCCTGATTGAACACGAACTGCCGAACCGCCGCGTAGACCTCCACCGCGAACATCCCCGCCAACCCCAAAAGGGATCAGCCTATCCAAATGGATGGCTTTTACGCCGCCCGCGCCAGCACAAACGACGGCGCTTCATTGGATGGTTTTGTCACCGCCCTGCACACAACCTTTCCGAGGGCGACCAGATGAGCGCTCGAGAACGGCGACATCCCATTAGTCGACAAAACAATTGTCGGTGGTTTCACGCCCCCGCAACCAACCATTCAAAAAGCCCTCGCAGCTCCGCTGCGAGGGCTTTTTGCGCGTGGCGCCTTTCCAATAGCCTGCCGTGCCGCCCAGTCTAGGATCGTGCCCAACTCGCCGCGCAGTCTTGCGAAGACCTCGCCTCGCCGCGAGCCCGGCCTCAGCACGCTCTTCTCCATTTGCATCCGCAGGGCTTCCGCCGCCTCGTGCTGCTCACAGGGCTGTTTGAAGGCTGCCGCCAGGGCCGCGCCTTGATCGCATAGATCGCGGCTGCACTCTACGCAATGTCTGGCGTGTCCGCCGGCGCATCCGCGAGCAGGGCGGCTACTCCTCCTCGCCGGCTTCCAGACCGGTCATTATCCCCCTTATCGACGGATGGTACATGCCGTCTGCGATCGACTCGACGATCGGCGCGATCTGCTTCTCGACTTTTGAGAGCCCTGTTTTCCAGGCATCGCTATCGGAACGCCGCTCCCAGTTCAGCCTGCTGGTCTCCTCCGCATAGGCACGCATCGCTTCCGCGACGATGCGTGTCAAACGGCAAGCCTGCGTCGCTTGGCACTCGTGCTGCGCACCAATGGCGTCGCGATCGAATTCGAGCGCGAGGGAACGGACGGGACGCGGATGAGCACGTTTCAAAAATGCGCTTGAGGCCCGCCTCGCCTCCCCGTCCGCTCCGCCCGTTTCATCGCTTCAGCGGACAGGGCGGACACCGCTGGCGGCTAGCGACGTCGTCGGGGCACCCAATCGCAAGGTCCTGGAAGCCGGCAGCAGGCCAAATGGAGGGGATGCACGGCGAGCACGCGCTGCGCATCAGCCAACCGTGCCCTCAACGTGCGAGCACGGACTTCCCAACTGTGATCGCCTCGGCGACGAAGCCGCCAACATATCGGTCATCATCTTGACCACCGGCTCCCGCACGGTGGCGGGCGTGCTGGCGTCGAACCGTGATCGTGTCGAGCTCAATGGCGGGAGGCTGCTGCGCGTGGGCCACGAATGCAAAGGGCACGACGCATGACAAGGCGACCGCGCACGTGGCGCCGGCCGTCGGCTTGATGGACATGTTGATGTTCCTCGAAGGCTTGGATCGTCTTGGCGAAAGGACGTCAAACCTTCGAGGGCGGTGCGTGAGCCGGCGGTGGCGCCGCCTGTCGTTGTGGTGGCGCCTGCACGGAGAGGAGCGCCCGGTAGCGCACCGCCGTGCTCAGGACTCCAGCGAGGGCAGCCAATCGATGAGAAGCGCCTGCACCTCGGGATGATCGAGGACGGCCCTCTGAGAGACCAGGCAACAAGGAGATACGTGCACAGCCTGCGACGTATCATCGGTTTGTCCGTCACCAAACGGGCTGCAGATCACCAGCAGCATTCGCTCGATGGACGAGTGGTCACCCACCTGCGCCATGGCGAGTGACGCCAGCATCGGCTGCGGCAGAATCGCATAGGCCAGCATCACGGCCAGTGCCGTGCGACCCCATTGCATCAGTGCAAGCAGTCGATCCCCATGGGCCCAGTCTAGCATGAGCGCAAGATATGCCGCATGGGTTGCCGGTGCGACAACGTGGCGGCCCGCTGCTGCGTGCGCAATGTCGGTCATCGCGCCAGCTGGCCGCTCGCTGACCGGAATCGTGGAGCAACGATAAAGCGTCGCGCTATGGCCGATCAATCCGATGTCATGTTCTCGGCGACGCGATGTCTCGTCTCACCTGTTCCGAACTTGCCCCTGTAATCTTGAGGGCTGACGCTAAGTCGCCGGCGGAAAGCCCTCCTCATCCTCTCCTCATCGACAAAGCCGTTGCGGGTTGCGATCTCCTTGATGCTCTGCCGGGTTTCTTCGAGAGCGCGGCGCGCAGATTCCAATCGCAGCTCTTCGACAACCTTCGCCGGCGTTCGGCCGGTTCGCGCAAAGTATAAGCGCGCGAAGGTGCGAGGACTCATGGCGACCCGTGCAGCCAGGACGTCGACCCGCAGGTCATCGCCGAGATGGTCCTGCATCCAGCTGTGCAGGGTCTCGAAGCCGCCGTCATCCGCTTCCTGCAGAACCAGAGGCACGCTGAACTGCGTCTGGCCCCCGGCTCGTTTCATGAAGACGACCAGCCTCTTCGCAACGCGGATCGCTTCGGCATGACCCCGATCTTCCTCGATCAGGGCGAGTGCGAGGTCGATCCCGGCAGTCACGCCTGCCGACGTCCAGATTGGGCCGTCGCGCTCATAGATTGCGTCCGGCGATACAATAACGTCAGGGTAGCGGTCCTGTAGAAGTTTGCAGGACCCCCAATGCGTAACGACTTTTCGACGACCGAGTAGTCCCGCCGCGGCCAGAATGAATGCGCCCGTGCACACCGAGCAAATCCGCCGAATTTCCTCGGCGCGAGCAGACAGCCAATCGACGAGCAGCGGCTGGCTTGCCGCCTCATGGACTCCCAGGCCGCCAACGACGATCAGCGTGTCGACGTCGCGGATGTCAGCGAGCGACCGGCTCATGAGCTCAATTCCCGATGACGTCCTGACAAGTCCGCCAGCCGCGGACGCCACGGTCAGCCGATAGGGCGCGATCTCGCCGCCAGCGGTTTCGCAGGACAGCTCGAACGCCGCCAGTGGGCCCGCCAGGTCGAGCAACATCGCACCGGGAAACACGACGAAGACGACGTTATGCTGGAACAAGCCGTCCTCCATGGCAGCGATCATCCGCTTGGCAGGAAACGAGGGCAGAATGTCGTTTCCGCCGATGCTTGTCATGCTCAAAGATCAGGCCGCAGCAATGACGGAGGCATCCTTGAGTAAAGCTACGTTGGAAATCGGACTTCTGTTCTTTCCCGGCATGACCCAGCTGGATGTCACGGGTCCTTTTGAGGTGTTGGCGCGTCTTCCGGGAGCGCGGATACATCTGCTCTGGAAACGCATCGAGCCGATCACGAGCGATGTCGGTCTCACTCTGATGCCGACAACCGCGTTCGACGACTGTCCGAAGCTCGACGTTCTCTGCGTCGGCGGCGGCCCCGGGCAGATGGCGCTGATGGACGATCCCGAGATCATGGGCTTCGTGGCGCGGGCCGGCGTGACCGCTCGCTACGTGACATCGGTATGCGCTGGCAGCCTTATTCTGGCCGGGGCCGGGCTTCTAACCGGCTACAAATCTGCATGTCATTGGCTCTCGCGCGATCAATTGGAGGTATTGGGCGCAGTTCCCGTCGCTGAACGCATCGTCGTGGATCGCAATCGCATATCGGGCGGCGGCGTGACGGCAGGCATCGACTTCGCGTTCCGCGTTGCAGCCGAACTCTGCGGAGAGGATGTCGCCAAACGTCTTCAGTTGATGCTGGAATACGATCCGCAGCCACCATTCGATATCACCGAGCGAAACGCCCCTGCCGAATTGCTGGCAGCTATTCGTGAATCCGCGCGTCCGATGCTCGAGGAAAGGCTGCGCTCGAGCGAGCGAGCCGTCGCTCGCCTGCGAGATGGCGGCTTCGGTCTCCACCGGCACGATCCGGACCTGGCCTCGGCCGATGGTGGGGCGCTGTGACGACGCTTCGGATCAGGACGTCGGAGCAGGACGGCCAGCGCTTCTACCGGTTCGATGACCCGACCTGCGATCTGTCCGGCGTCATTGCCATCGACTCCCTCGCGCTCGGTCCCGCGACCGGAGGGTGCCGGTTCTGGCGCTATGATGACGAAGACAGCATGCTTGGCGATGCGCGGCGTCTCGCGCGCGGCATGAGTTACAAGAATGCGATGGCAGGGCTCCCTTTGGGAGGGGGCAAGGCCGTGATCCGGCGCCCGCATGGTCTGTTCGATCGCGAGGCGATTTTTCGCTCGTTTGGGCTCGTCCTCAATAAGCTCAACGGCGATTATCTGTCGGCGGAGGACGTTGGAACGACCCCGAGCGACATGGAGGTCGTGCGGTCCGTCACACCGTTTGTTTTCGGATTGCCCTCGCGTGGAACCGCTGCCGGCGGTGACCCGTCGCCCTGGACCGCCCTGGGTGTTTTCCTTTCCATCGAGCGTGTTCTGGTCCGTCGCGGAATTGCGCTCGCTGGCAGCCGGGTCGCGGTGCAAGGGCTCGGGAGTGTGGGCGCTGACCTGTGTCGCAGATTGCACCAAAGCGGTGCGAAGCTGGTGGTCGCTGACGTCGACCAGCAGGCCATCAAGCGTCTGCTGACGGGTGTCCCTGCAGAGGTGTCAGATCCGAACGCGATTCACGCCAGCCGTGTCGATATCTTCGCGCCCTGCGCGCTTGGAGGGGGGCTGAATCAGGAGACGATACCGGAGATTCAGGCGCCGGTCGTGGTTGGCGCGGCGAACAACCAACTTGCCGGGGATGCCGATAACGAGCGCCTGCGCAGCCGGGGCATCCTGTATGCGCCCGACTACGTCGTGAATGCCGGCGGCATCATCAACGTCGCAGCGGAATATCTCGGGCACGACCAGGGCCAGGTTCTCGATGGCGTCCGCCGCATTCCTGATCGTCTGGCAGCGGTCCTGGATCGCGCCGAGGCTGCAGGACGGTCGCCGTCGCATGTGGCCGATGCAATGGCCCTCGAACTGATCGAGACCTCAACAAACGCTCCCGGCAACAGAATGTCCGCCTGACAGGCGACCGACTACCAGGCCGGCCGGCGCGCGCCGGAATTTCACCAACCCGAGTCCATCGCAAAGGAGCACTTCATGTCAAAGTCGAAGTTCGCATCGCTCGCCGCCGCATGGCTCATCCTGGCGGCCGCGGCATCGCCATCCGCTGCCCAGCTCTCCAACGACGGCGTCAAGATCGGCGTTCTCAACGATATGTCAGGTCCGTACGCGGACATTACCGGGCAATCGAGCCTGATTGCGGTGCAGATGGCCGTCGAGGATTTTGGCGGCGTTGTGCTCGGTCGAAAAGTTGAGGTCATAGCCGCAGATCATCAGAACAAGCCCGATGTCGGATCGGCGATCGCTCGAAGGTGGTACGATCAGGACGGCGTCGACGTCATCGTCGGGCTTGGCGCGTCTTCCGTCGCACTCGCCGTGCGGTCATATGCGCGCGAGCATGGAAAGCTGGACATCGCAACCAGCTCGGGCTCCTCGGATCTCACCGGCCCGGCATGTTCGCCGACGGGTTTTCACTGGATGCACGACACCTATGCCCTGGCGAAGACGCTCGCCACAGCCAGCGTCAAGAACGGCGGCGATTCCTGGTTCTTCGTGACCGCGGACTATTCCTTCGGTCACGTACTCGAGCGGGACGCGTCCCGCTTCGTGGAAGCGGCGGGCGGGCGGGTGATGGGCAAGGTCCGTGCCCCGATCAACTCGACGGACTTCTCGTCCTATCTGCTTCAGGCGCAATCATCTGGTGCGAAGATCATCGGGCTGGCAAACGGCGGCAACGATACGATCAATTCCGTCAAGACCGCCCGCGAGTTCGGGATCGTCGGCGGCGCCGGCGGGCAAAGCCTTGCCAGTCTTCTCTTGATGATCACCGATGTGAATGCGCTGGGCCTTGAGGCCGCACAGGGAATGCTGCTCACCGAAGGCTTCTACTGGGACCAGTCGGATGACACGCGCTCATTCGCGACGCGCTTCTTCGCTCGCCGCAAGCTGATGCCAAATATGATGAATGCGGGCGACTACAGCGCCACGATGCACTACCTCAAGGCCATTCAAGCCGCCGGCACCGACGAGCCCAAAGCCGTCGCGGCCACAATGCGCAGCCTGCCCATCGATGATGCGACGTTGAAAAACGGCAGGATCCGGAGCGACGGACGGGTCGAGCGCGACATGTACCTGTTTCGCGTGAAGAAGCCGGGTGAGACGCGCGCGCCCTGGGATCTCTACGAGCAGATCGCCACTGTTCCGTTCGCCGATGCCTTTCGGCCGTTGTCCGAAGGTGGCTGCCCAATAGCATCGACCGCTTCACGTTAGAGCGGAACCCGATCTGATTGAAGCGGAAGGATCCCAAATCGGGTTCCGCTCTGGTGAAGGCAATCAAAGCCTCAAAGACATACCGCTTCATCCAACAGGGAGGTGATCATGGTCAGGTCGGCCAGCTCCTCCCTGGCGATCAGGACGATTGCGGCTTCGAGACCGTCGCCTGGCGCCAGGGGAGATGGCGTCAGCGTCGCGCGCGAGCCGACAAGCTGGAACAGCAGGGGACGCGGATCTTCCCCTGCGAATGTGACGATGCCTTTCGCGCGCAAGAGTGTCTGCGACATCACATTCAGCGCGTGCTGGAACTTGGCCAACGATAACGGCTTGGTCGCTGTCCAGCTTGTGGTTGCAAAGAATGGCAGCGATGTTGGCCGGGCGGGACCAGGGGCTCTCTGCTCTCCGGGACCGTATCCGAACAGGATCTCCAGCGGCAAATCGGCCAGCAGCCTGAAAACCGGTTTGGGCAAGAAGCGCTGTTGAAGTTTCGCGATCAGGTGCGCGGCTGCGTCCTGGCCGATCAGCTCTGCTTTGGTGACGAGCAGGACGTCGGCCGACCTTGCCTGCGACAGCCATAGTGGATCGTCCCATAGCTGCGGCTCGTTGGTGAGCAGATGCGCGTCGACCAGTGTCGCCACCGTCTCCAGAGCCGCCGCCTTGAAGATAACGGGATCAAGCAGGTTGCGGATGATCTCCGCCGGGTCCGAGATGCCACTCGTCTCGATGACGACGGCGTCAGGGACCGGGTGGCGCCTGGTCACCGATGCGAGCGAACGCAGAAGGTCACCTTGCAGAGAGCAGCATATGCAGCCGTTTTTCAGGCTGACGAGTCCCTCGGTCGACGATTCTAGCAAAGCAGCGTCGATATCGATCGCCCCGAAGTCGTTGACGATGGCGGCAATGCGCTTTCCGCCGGGATTCCGGAGCAACTGGTTGATCAGCGTCGTTTTGCCGGCGCCTAGGAAGCCTGCGACCAGCAGGATTGGTATGGCCATCACAGCGTCGGGCGACGAACCGGGCGACCCGGACGGGCATCTTTCACCAGGTCGCCGTTCGCGATCACAGCTTCTCCGAAGACAAACAGATGTCGAAAGCCTTCAGAGGCAGCATTCATCCGGAAAAAGTCCGCACGGTCAGTGAGGCTCTCGTAGTCGAACACTCCGATATCGGCATCGCAACCGACCTGAATGCGGCCTTTCTTGCGCATCGCGGGCGCGCAGCCTTCCAGGATCTGAGCCGGAATGAGCGTGCATTTCCTGAGCCCCTCGGACAGGCTGATGACCTGTCGCTCCCGAACCCATTCCTTCAGAAATTTTGTGAACGTCCCGGACGAACGTGGATGCGAAACCGCATCGTCAGGCAGGGGCCAAGCATCTCCGACATATGTGGAGCCGTTCGTCAGGGTCCACGGCACAGCGTCGGAGGCTATCGCGCCGCCCGGATACATGATCGAGACATCAAGCAGTTCCCGGTGGCGTTCGTTCGCGGTGACGTCCAGGAAATGAATCAGCACCAAGGCTCCCGAGTTGTCCTGCTGAGCCTGGAGCAGCTCTTCGCGATCGCGGAACCTGTGACGCGAGGCGACAAGTTCGATCGCGTTGTAGTCGGTGCCGAAGCGCTCGGGAAAAGCCGGGTCGCTGAAGAAGCCGGCGCCGATCACGGTCGATCCGGTGCCATACGGATAAGCCTCGACAGTGACCTTGAGACCCTGAGCCTGGGCATTGCGCACGAGCCCCGCCGCCCTTTCGACATCGAGCAGGCTCGTGCTGTTGAAATGGCAGATGTGCATATGAGCTCCCGTGGAGCCTGCAAGCCCGATAAGGCGCGTATAGGCGTCGATGGAACTCATGGGGTCGATATTGGACATGAAGGCGATGTGCGTGAACGTCGGCGTGCCCACGCTCGCGGCCAGGCTGCAAAGCTCGGAGAGTTCCTTCATGCCGGCGCCGGGGGCGTAGCCGTTCGGAAAGCCGATGCCCAGAGCGCCCTGTTCCAGGCCAGCGCGGACGCGATCGACGATTTCGACCGTCTCCTGCGGGCTGGCGGTACCGGTCCAACGCGGGTCGCGCATGGCCAGGCCCATGCCCTCGATCGTGGACTCTGTCTGCTGCGAAGTCATCGCGGCGATCCGCCCGAAGATCCAGCCGGTCGATGCCCCGTAGTTCAGGACACGTCCAGCGGCTGCCTGTTCGTCGTACCACCGGGCGACGGGAAGAACGCCGATCTCGAGCTCCAGCGAGGTCGTGACACCGTCATAGGCCTGCATCCGGTCGGCCGGTATCGACTGGCCATGACCATGCAGATCGATGAAGCCGGGCGTGACGACCAGCCCTTCGGCATTCACCGTTTTCTTTGCCGGTCCGGAAATGCTTCCAATGGCAACAATCGTGCCGTCCTTGATGGCGACATCGGTGACCTCGTCTCGCGATGTCTCGGGATCGATGACACGACCGCCCATGATTTTCAGATCGAACATACTTGGTCCTTTAGCGCCGCGGAGACGGTTTTGAAAATCGCATCTGCTCAGATGCTCTTCGTCTGACGCGGATCGAGGGCGTCGCGCAGTCCATCGCCGCGCAACGGAACTCGACAGGTCTCGTCGATTGACCGGCGGGTGGTGAGCGGCATTGTCGATGTGATCCGCAACGGCCTGCAGTGGAAGGACGCGCCGAAGGGCTATTGTCCCACTAGACGCTCTACAACCGCTTCATCCGCTGGAGCCGGCTCGGCGTCTTCGAACGGATCTTCGCCGGGCTTGCCGGCGAAGGGCCCAAGCCCGAGCGGATCATGATCGACGCGACGCATCTCAAGGCCCATCGCACGGCGGCAAGCCTGCTCAAAAAGGGGCTCTTCCCCGTCGTATCGGGCGCACCAAAGGCGGGCTGAACTCCAAGCTCCACACCGTCTGCGACGGCAAGGAGCGTCCGATCATCATGCTGCTCTCGGAAGGGCAGATGAGCGATCACAAGGGCGCAAGCCTCGTCCTCAACGCCCTGCCACCGGCCAGGACGTTCATTGCCGATCGCGGCTACGACAACGCCGCGTTCCGCCAGGCCCTCCTCGCCAAGGGCATCACGCCCTGCATCCCGTCGAGCCGAAGCCGGAAAATCCCTTTCGACTACGACAAGGTGCTCTACCGTCAACGCCACAAGGTCGAGAACCTCTTCGCCAAGCTCAGGGACTGGCGAGGCATCGCCACACGCTACGACCGATGTGCCCACACTTTCTTCTCAGCCATCTGCATCGCAGCTGCCGTCATCTTCTGGATTTGAAACAATGAGTCCTGAGCCTAGGCTATCTCGGCGATGCCCTGCCGGCGGGAACTCAGATCTGGTCCAAGGCCGGCCGGACGCGTTGGCTGGGCGACGAGCGTGCCGCGTTTCGCCGGCACGACACCCTGCGCGCCATCCTGCCCGGCGGCCAGGAATTCCTGCTCACGATTTTTTCGCAGGGTGAGGCCATCGCCGAGGATGACGGCTTCCTGCCCGCGCTCGGTGCCATCGCCGCTGCGGAACTGGCGAAAGAGACGCCCCAAACTGCCGCATAGCGCGCCTGCCCGCAGCGTCGGCCTTGAGCCCTGTGCAGCAGGAGGAAAGGCAGCCCGGCAAAATGCTCTCCTGCTCAGGCGGCATCGGAGGTTTCGGCTTCGCGCGGTCCGGCCATTTCATTTGACAGCCCAAAAGCCGGCGCGCAGTATGCAGCATACAATACGATTGCCGGCTTGAATTGGCGGTCATCAGGGCCAGGAACATCCGGAGGTGCGTCCATGTGCGCTCGCCAATCCATCTCGACCGATCCGCCGCTCGCGCCTCGCCGACAGCCGTGACGGCAGCAGGCAGCCCTCGCGACAGCCAGGGGCGATGCCGCCGACCCCCGCATAGGTTCGGAGCTTTCGAGGCCGGTCTCGGCATCTGCTCCTGAGCCCGAGATTGGTCGCCCGACGGGTTTTCCGAGATGAATTTGTCAAAGACGCTGCTTCGCCTGCTCGAAAATCTGCTCATCATGGCCTTTGTCGTGATGATCGCCATGGTCTTCGGCAATGTCGTGCTGCGCTACCTGTTCAACTCCGGCATCACCATGTCGGACGAGGCCTCGCGGATGATCTTCGTCTGGCTGACCTTCGGTGGCGCCTTCCTGGTCGCGTTGGAAGGCGGGCATCTCGGCATGACCACCATCGTGCAGATGCTGGGGTTGCGCGGGCGCTGGGTCGCGCGGCTGATCGCCGAGGGGCTCTCGCTGTTCTGCATGGTCCTGCTGGTCCGGGGCTGCTGGCTGCAGAGCAGCATCAACATGAACAACCTTTCGCCGGTGCTGGGGGTCCCGACCGCGATCTTCTACATCGCCGGCCTGGCCTGCGGCCTCGGCATCGGCCTGATCAACATCGTGACGCTGGGCAGGCTGCTGAGCGGAACGCTCCCGCCCGACCAATTGATCAGCGGAGCCGAGTCGGAGGAGATGGCCGCCTTCGAGGCGCATCAGCAGGAGCGCCCGCGCTCATGACCGTCCTCGTCTTCCTCCTGTCGCTGCTGGGCGCGATGGCGCTGGGCATGCCCATCGCGACGTCGCTGCTGGTCTGCGGCGTCGCCCTGATGATCCATCTCGGCACCTTCGACGCGCAGATCCTGGCGCAGAACCTGATCGGCGGCGCCGACAGCTTTCCGCTGATGGCCGTGCCCTTTTTCATGCTGGCCGGCGAACTGATGAATGCCGGCGGGCTCTCGAAGCGGATCATCGCCTTCGCGATGGCGCTCGTCGGCCATGTGCGCGGCGGCCTCGGTTACGTCGCAGTGCTCGCGGCGATCGTGATGGCGAGCATTTCCGGCTCGGCGGTGGCCGATACGGCGGCGCTGGCGGCCCTGCTCATTCCGATGATGCGGCAGGCAGGTTACCGCCTCGACCGAAGCTGCGGCCTGATCGCAGCCGGTGGCATCATCGCCCCGGTGATCCCGCCCTCGATCGGCTTCGTCGTCTTCGGCGTGGCGGCGGGCGTGTCGATCACGCGCCTCTTCCTCGCGGGCATCGTTCCGGGCCTGCTGATGGGCCTGGCGCTGGTGATCACCTGGTATGTCCTGGCCAAGGACGAGCCGGTTTCGCGCCTGCCGCGCCCGACGGCGCGGAGCATCGCCAAGGCGGGGCTCGACGGTTTCTGGGCGCTTCTGCTGCCGTTCCTGATTATCGGCGGCATGAAGGTCGGCGCGTTCACGCCGACGGAAGCCGCCGTGGTCGCTGCGGTCTACGCGCTCTTCGTCGGCATGTTCGTCTATCGCGAGCTGAAGATCGAGCATCTGCGTCCGGCCTTCCTGGCGGCGCTGAAAATGTCGGCCTCGGTGATGTTCCTGGTGGCGGCCGCGCTGGTTTCGGCCTGGCTGATCACCATCGCCAACATTCCGGCCGAGGTCGGCGCCATGCTCGGCCCGCTGATCGAATACAAGACGCTGCTGATGATCGCGATGATGCTGCTCGTCGTCGTGGTCGGCACGGCGCTCGACTTCATCCCGACCGTCCTGATCCTGACGCCGGTGCTGATGCCCATCGTCAAGCAGGCCGGCATCGACCCGGTCTATTTCGGCGTCCTCTTCATCATGAACAACGCCATCGGCCTGCTGACGCCGCCGGTCGGCACCGTGTTGAACGTGGTCTGCGCGGTCGGCCGCGTGCCGATGGACAAGGTCATCCGCGGCGTCATGCCGTTCCTGCTCGCCCAGGTCGCAGTGCTGGCCCTGCTGACGCTCGTCCCCGAGATCGTCACTGTGCCGGCAAAATGGTTCTACGGGCGCTGAACGAGCCCACTCAAAAAACAACATCAGGAGGAAGTCCCATGACGATCACCAGACGCACCGCTCTCGCCACTGCCGGCGCCGGTCTCGGCCTCTTTGCCATCGGCCGCCCGGCCTTCGGCCAGGCTGCGAAGCTGCGCTTCGCCCACCCCCATCCCGAGTCCGATAGCTGGCACAAGGCCGCGCTCCAGCTTGCGGAGAAGGTCAAGGCCAAGAGCGGCGGCAAGGTCGAGATCCAGGTTTTCCCGAACGGGGCGCTCGGCTCGGATTCGCAGACGATCAGCGCGGTGCGCGGCGGCTCCCTCGACATCTGCCTGACCGGCAACCCGTTCTTCACCGGGCTGGCTCCGAAGCTGAACGTGCTCGACCTGCCCTTCCTCTTCCAGAGCCGCAAACATGCCGCGGCGGTGATGGACGGCCCTATCGGCAACGGGCTGCGCCGGGAACTCGAAGCCTCGAACCTGACGGCGCTCGCGACCTGGGAGATCGGCTGGCGTAACCTGACCAACAGCCGCCGTCCGGTTGCGACCGCTGCCGACATCAAGGGTCTGAAGATCCGCACCACGCCCAACCCGGCGCATATCCGCGCCTTCCAGTTGCTTGGCGCCGTGCCGACGCCGATGGCCTTCACCGAGCTGTTCTCGGCGTTGGAGACCGGCGCGGTGGACGGTCAGGAAAATCCGGTGACGCTGATCCTCAACGCCAAGTTCAGCGAGGTCCAGAAGCACCTTTCGCTGACCCGCCACGCCTTCACCACCGGGCCGGTGGTGATGAACAAGGCCAAGTTCGATGCGATGGCCCCCGACATCCAGAAGATACTGACCGAGACCGCCCTCGAACTCGCCGTGGTCCAGCGTCAGATGAACGAGGATACGGAAGGTTCGAGTCTGGCCGAACTGAAGAAGGCCGGCATGCAGGCCGTGGAAAGCCCCGACCGCGAGTCCTTCTCGAAGATCGTCACCGCCGAAGTCGAGAAGGAGTTCGTCACGAAATTCGGCGGCGAGACGCTCGAAGCCATCAAGAAGGCGGCCGTCTGATGGAGATCATCGACCTCTCCATGCCGATCGAACAGCATTTCCGCTGGCCGGTCGAACTGGCGATCAAGGGCGACATCGCGGCGGGGGACCAGTTCCGGGTCTCCCGGATCAACATGACCTGCCACGGCTTCTCCCATGTCGACGCTCAGGCCCATGTCATCGCCCACAGCCCGACGATCGAGACGACCGCACTCGACCGTGTCGTTGGCCCGTGCCGCGTGCTGGACCTGCGCGACGTCGCCCCCACTCAGGCGATCGATGCCGAACGGCTCGCCGCAGCCGACCCGGGCGGCCCCGATGGAGAAATCCTGCTGCTGGCCAGCGGATGGGACACGAAGCGCGACTACAGGACGCGTGAATTCTGGCTCGATGCGCCCTATCTGACTCGCGACGCCGCGCTCTGGCTCAAATCCCGCAACCCGACCGCGCTGGCTTTCGACTTCCCGCAGGACTTCCCGATCCGGCTCCTGCTCGACAACAAGCATGTGCCTTTCGAGGAGCATGTCACCCATGATGTCTGCCTGCGGGCGGGGATCACCCTGATCGAATATGTCGTGAATACGAGCGCCCTGAAGAACCCGCGGACCTTCCTCTGCGCGGCGCCGCTGAAGCTGCCGAATGCGGACGGGTCTCCGGCCCGCATCTTCGCCATCGAAGGGCTGGCGTGACGCCCGCGGCAGGCCCGCCCTTTGAGGGGAGGGCACGCCGCCACGTCCCGATCTGGCCACCGCGCTCCGCATCCCGCCGCCTCGAACCGAAGGGTTGGGGGGCGGCGGTTTGTCCTGTCGTGAATGGCGGATCGGAATGCCGGCCCGGCCCGGACGCCGCGGCGGTCCCGCGCCCTGTTCAATAGGTCGCCCGGCCGCCCGACAGGTCGAAGATGCCGCCGGTCGAAAACGAGCACTCGTCCGAGGAGAGCCAGAGCACGATCCGCGCCACCTCCTCGATCTCGACGAAGCGCCCCATCGGGATGCGGCCAAGGATGTCGGCGCGGCGCTCGGCCGAGATCTCCCTCGCCATCGCCGTTTCCGCAGCCGCCGGGGTGATCGCGGTCACGACGATGCCGTCCTGCGCCGTCTCCTTGGCGACACTCTTGGTCAGCGCCATCAGCCCGGCCTTGGAGGCGCTGTAGGCCGAAGCCTTGGCCATGCCCTCCTTGCCCTGGATCGAAGCGATGTTGACGACATGGCCGCGCAGCGGATGCGGGGTGACGCGCGAGGGGCGCGGGGCCTGCTGCCGCATGCGCCCGACGATGGCGCGCGTCACCAGATAGGCGCCGAAGAGATTGACCTGCAGAACGCGCTGGAAGTTCTCCGGTGAGGTCTCCCAGACCGGCTTCACCTCGCCGAGCACGCCGGCATTGTTGACGAGGATATCGACCCCGCCGCCAGCCGAGAACGCCGCATCCGCGGCGTGGTCGACGGCCACCGCATCGGTGACGTCGACAGTGCGGATTCCGACGCCTTCTCCCAGTAGGGCGGAGGCCTCGGCGAGGGCGGCAGCATCGGCGTCCCAGAGTTCGACCCGAGCCCCGGCATCGAGAAGGGCTCGGGCGATGCCGCGGCCCAGCCCGCCGGCACCGCCGGTGACGATCGCGAAGCGGCCGGACAGGTCATAGGTCGCGCCCATCAGCCTGCGCTCCAGGCCGTCTTGGTCCGTGTGATCTGGTGGCGATAGAGCCCGAGCGAATATGGACCCTGGCCCCCGATCGCGTCGAGCTTGCCGGCGGCGAGCTCGGCTTTCGCCGTCGCGACGAACGGCGCCTCGTCACCCCAGCCTTCGACCAGCAGTACCCAGCGCGGCACGGCGTTGGCGACGCCGCGCGCCTCCTGTTCCGCGGTGGCGACGCCGCTCGCCTCGGCATCGGCCGTCAACAGATGCACGGCCGCGATCCCGGGCAGCGCCAGCAGGTCGGGAATGGTCCAGCGTTGCAGGCTCGCCTTGTGGGCTGCCGCATCGGCGTCGGCCACGTCGTAGCGCAAGGTTGCGATCAGGCCGCCCTGGGCCGGGCCCGCGCTATGGGCGACGCGGCAGATCGAGCGCGCCACCGCGCGGAAATGCTTCACCGTGGCAAGGGTCCAGGGCGTCGGCGTGTTGACCCGCGCCGTATAGTCCTGGCCTTTCAGCACCTCGACGCTCAGGGCCTCGTAGAGGTTGAAGAACTCGAGATCGGCCTCGATCGCGACATAGCGCCGGCCGCGCTGGAAGCCCGGTATGCCGAGGCGTTCCGGCATGTGCTCCTGGCCGTGCCAGGCATAGAATGCGTCGCGGCCCTCCGGCGCTATGTCATGCCAGATCGCGACGGCGCCCTCTCCCGACAAGCTCACGGCAGCTCTCCCAGCATCATCGCCTCCCGGCCTGCGGCGAGGCGCGTTGACTCCGCCCCTGAAGCTTTCTATACGAAAATCAATTCCGAATTGGAAATGATTTCCAGAAATAAAAAAGCGGATGGAAGCGGGGATGGACAGGTGACGATCGCGGCTGTGGAGCGGGCACTGAAGGTGCTGGAGGCGCTGTCGGGCGAGCCCGGCGGGGTCGACCTCAGCCTGCTCTCCGCCCGCCTCGACCTGCCGTTCAGCGCGACCCACCGCCTGCTCGCGACCCTGGTCGAGCGCGGCTTCGTCAGTCAGGATGCCGCGACCGGCGCCTATGGCCTCACCCTGAAGCTCGCCCAGCTCGCCTTCCGCGATCTCGATCTGCGCGGCCTGCCCGATGCCGGGCAGATCGTGCTCGACGCGCTCGCCCGGAAGACCCGCGAATACTGCCGGCTCGCCGTGGTCGAGGACGAGAACCTGGTGTGGATCGCCCGGGCACAGGGCGCCACCGCTGGTTTGCGCTACGACCCGCCGATGGGCGCCGAGATCGTCCTGCACGCGACGGCGACGGGGAAAGCCTGGCTCGCCTCGCTGCCGGAGGTCGATGCCCTGCGCATCGTCTGCGCCCGCGGTTTCCAGGCCGGCGACCGCACCGGCCCGAACGCTTTGTCGGATGTCGATGCGCTGCGCGCCCATCTCGCCGAAACGCGGCGGCGCGGCGTCGCGCTCGCCGTTGAGGAGGGCGAGATCGGCACCGTCGCCATGGCGATCGCTTTCCGCGCTGGACCTGCGCCCGACGCCGCCATCGCCGGCACGCTCAGCGTCGCCGGCCCGATGCCGCGCATGAGCGAGGACCGGCGTGGCCCGATCGCGCAGGCCTTGCGGGACGCGGCGCAGGAGATGGCCGCGATCTGGCCGCTGCGGCGGCGGCAGATGCAGTCGCCGGCGAGGTCTGCCAGTGGCAGCCAGCCGCAGCCCGAACTCCAGTCGGGAACGTCCGCATGACCGATGACGCCGCATCTGCCCCGACGACGCGCCCGGCCACCCGGCCCGAGGCAGGCCCAAGCCGGGTGGCCGCCTGGGCCTCGGCCATCGCCTGGCCGCTGGCGAGTTTCGCCGTGCTGCTGCTCGCCTGGGAGTGGTGCGTGCCGCTGGCCGGCGTGCCGGAATACATCCTGCCCGTGCCGAGCGCCTTCTTCGAACGGCTCTGGACCGACCGAGCCCTGATCTTCCAGCACACGCTGGTGACCGGCAACGAGATCGTGCTCGGCTTCCTGATGGCGGCGGTGATCTCGATCCCGCTCGGCTATGTCATCGTCTCTGTCCGGCTGCTGGAGAAGGCGGTCTATCCGGTGATCGTCTTCTTCCAGCTCGTGCCCAAGATCGCGATTGCGCCGCTCTTCGTGGTCTGGTTCGGCTTCGGCCTGTTCCCGAAGGTGCTGCTGACCTTCCTGCTCTGCTTCTTCCCGACGCTGGTCGCCAGCATGACCGGCTTCCGGGCGCTGGACGAACGCGTGCTCTATCTGACCCGCTCGATGGGCGCGAGCGCATGGCAGACCTTCCGCTATATCCGCGTACCGGCGGCGCTGACCTACATCTTTTCCGGCCTCAAGGTCTCGGCGGTCTTCGCCGCCACCGGCGCCATCGTCGGCGAGTTCGTCGGCGCCAATTCCGGCCTCGGCTACCTCTTGCTGCGCGGCACGAGCTTTCTCGACATGCCCCTGATCTTCGCCTGCCTGGTCGCGCTCAGCGTCGTCGGCATCCTGTTTAGCTACCTCGTCGACGGGCTCGAGGTCCTGCTGATGCCCTGGCAGCGCAAGGCCTGAGACCATCTCATAAATCGTCAACCCGGGCTCAACCGGGACATCTGGGAGGATCGAGACCATGAACAGACGCAGATTGATCACCGCCGCCGCCGTGCTCGCGCTGAGCGCCAGCACGGCCTTCGCGCAGGGCGCCGGCAAGCCCATGAAGATCACCCTGAATTTCCTCGCCGCCGCCCCCAATGCCGGCTTCATGATGGCCAAGCAGATGGGGCTCTACGAGAAGGCCGGGATCGCCCTGACGATCGAGGAAGGCAAGGGCTCCGGTACCACCGCCCAGATGGTCGCGACCGGGCAGGCCGATGTCGGCTTCGCCGACGCGCCCGCCGCCATGCAGCTGCGCAGCAAGGGGGCTCCGGTGAAGATCGTAGCCCCTATCCTGCAGACCAACGGCTTCGCCATCATCTCGCTCAGCGAGAGCGGCATCGCCTCGCCGAAGGACCTGGTCGGCAAGAAGGTCGCGGTGCAACCCGGAACGGCCCAGACGATCCTGCTTGAAGCCATCCTGGCCAGCAACCAGATCGACAAGAGCAAGGTCGACGTCATCGCCATCGACCCCGCCGCCTTCGTCGGCGCGCTCCTGGAAAAGAAAGTCGATGCGATTCTCGGCGGCGCCGATTTCCACTCGATCCAGATCCGCGAGCGCGGCTTCAAGGTCACCGACATCTTCTACCGCGATGTCGGCGTGCCGACGGTCGGCCTCTCGATCATCGCCCGCGACGACCGCATCAAGGCCGACGCCGAGCTGTTCCGGAAATTCGTCGAGGCAAGCCTGCAGGGCTGGGACGCGGCGCGGAAGAATCCCGATGCGGCAGCGGATGCCGTCGTGGCGCAGTTCCCGGCGGTGAAGAAGGCGCAGGTGCTGGCCCAGTTCGACGTCGTCAACAAGCTGCTCTGCGCGCCCGGTGCGGTCTCGCTCGGCAAGGTGCCGGAGAAGAACTGGGCTGTCAGCTTCGACCTTCTGACCCAGTATCTCGGCCTGCCCAAGGACAAGCCGGTCACCGACTATTACAGCACCGAGTTGCTGCCGGCATCGGCCGCGTCCTGCTCGTGAGGACGACGTGACAGCCAGCGCCGTCAGCACGGACACCGGGGCCGCGTCCATCACCGGGCGCGGCATCGTCAAGAGCTTCGGCGGCTTCACCGCCGTCGACGGTCTCGATCTCGACATCAGGAGCGGCGAGTTCGTCAGCCTGATCGGCCCGTCGGGCTGCGGCAAGAGCACCTTCATGCTGATGGCGGCCGGGCTCATCCCGGTCACCGCCGGCGAACTCCTGGTCGACGGCAAGGCCCTGACCTCGCCGCTGACCGATATCGGCATCGTCTTCCAGGACCATCTCCTGCTCGAATTCAGGACGGCGCTGGAGAACGTGATGCTGCAGGCCGAGATTCGCGGCCTTCCGCTCGCGCCGGCCCGGGAGCGCGCGCTGGAACTCTTCGCCAAGCTCGGCATCAGCCATGCCCGCGACCGCTACCCGAAGCAGCTTTCGGGCGGCATGCGCCAGCGCGTCTCGATCGCGCGCGCGCTGATCCACGACCCCTCCGTGCTGATGATGGACGAGCCCTTCGGGGCGCTCGACGCGATCACCCGCACGCAGATCCGGCACGACCTCGAAATGCTCTGGCTCGAGACCGGCAAGACCGTTGTCTTCATCACCCATTCGATCGAGGAGGCGATCGGCCTCTCGGACCGCGTGCTGGTGATGTCGCCGACGCCGGGCCGCGTCGTCGACGAGATCACCATCGAACTGCCGCGCCCCCGCCCGGCCCATCTCGGCGATTACCCGAGCTTCAACGCCTATGCGGACCGCATCCACGACGCCTTCCGGCGCTTCGGCGTGATCAAGTACTGAGGCGCTCCCGCGCTGCACGCCGGCGCTATAGACGCCTTAAGGGGTGGATTCGATGCCTCCGTCGCCTTGCTCCAGGCAGGCGGCGAGGGGCGCAGTGGCACGATGCGCGAGAGCTGCGCCTGCACCCGGAGCGTCCGTCAGCCCTGCGACACGCCATCCGTGTCGGCGCTGCAAATCCATGCACAGATGCGGCGCCAGACGATGCGTCGTGTTCCGTGGGCGGAAGCATCACGGGCAAAAGCCCGCAGTGTCACGGGCTTGAGTGATGTCGAGGGAAAAGGCTGGTGCTGCGAGAGAGGATTGAACTCTCGACCTCTCCATTACCAATGGAGTGCTCTACCACTGAGCTACCGCAGCAGGATCGTCGGCCATGGCGTCTGGCGGTCGCCAAGGGCGAGGGTCAGCGCGGGCGTCGTTCCGAAGCGGCGTCCTGATGCCACAAGCCCCTCGCAGACGCAACCCATCTCGTCATCGCCGCCACAGCGATCTCGCGAAGGCGGTGGATTTCGTCATCCGGAGGCCGCTCGCTGCGAGCGCTCATTGCGCTTGCGCCCATTACCGTCGTCGTGGGCGGAGGCGGCGTTTCGGCGGGCTCAGTCCGGCAGCAGCAGGCGCGGGTCGATCCGGAACAGCCTGGCATCGCCGAGCAGATGGGCGCTGAAGCTAGCGCCCAGCAAGGGCCGGAAGGCATCGTCGCAGAGGTTCAGCCCGCCCGCATAGGCGCCCATCGCCGGCATCACGCAGCGCCGCGGCGACAGGGCAAAGCAGCGCCGCCGCAGGGCACGGCCCCGCATCCTGACCTTGGCCGCCGGGTGAAGATGGCCAGCGATCTCGAAGCCGGCCTCGCGCGCATCCGGCTCGTGCCGCAGGCTGACGCCGGCGAGGCTGACCGTTTCGGCCGTGTCGCCCCCCATCGCGCGGCTGATCTGCGGGTCGTGATTGCCTGTCAGCCAGAGCCAGTCGCGGCCTGCCTGCAGTCCCCGCAATGTGGCGAGGTCGGTCTCGCTGATCCGCGTTTCCGCCCCGCGATCATGGAAGCTGTCGCCGAGCGCGATCACCCGGGCCGGCGCATGGCGCAGGATCGCCGCCGTCAGCGAAGCCAGCGTCGCGGTGGAATCATAGGGCGGCAGGAAGACGCCACGCGCGGCATAGGCCGAGCCCTTCTCCAGATGCAGGTCTGCGACCACGAGCGTGCGCTCCTCGGGCAGCCAGAGCGCGCCGGAGAGATCGGGCACGATCGCAAGCCGCCCCAGCATGAAGGCGGGGAGGGCCGTCCTGCCGGTTGCCGCCGCTGCGTTCACGCCATCGCCTCCTCGATCAGCATCGCTTCCGCCTCCGCCAGGATCTCGTCCGCCGCCTCGCCGAAAACCGCCTCGCGGCCGATCTCGAGCATCACCGAGACGCTGAGCGGCGAGACATGGTCGAGCGGCTGATGCACGATTCTGCCGCTGATTCGTGTCAGCATCTGGCCCAGGCGCTGGATGTCGAGCAAGCCGGTTGCGGCGTCCGCGCGTGCGGCCTTGAGCAGCACATGGTCCGGTTCGTGCCGGCGCAGCACATCGTAGACGAGGTCGGTCGAGATCGTGACCTGCCGCCCGTTCTTCTCTTGGCCGGGAAAGCGCCGCTCGATCAGCCCGGCGATGACGGCGCATTGCCGGAAGGTGCGCTTCATCAGGGCCGATTCCGCCAGCCATTCCTCGAGATCGTCGCCGAGCATGTCCTGCGCGAAGAGATCGTCCAGGCTGAGGGCGCCGCGCGCGACCGCCGCGCTCATGTCGCCCAGCCCCCAGCAGGCGATGCCGTAATCGTTGCAGACGAAGCCGAGCGGCCGCATCCGGGCCCGCTCCAGCCGCCGCGTCAGCAGCATGCCGAGCGTCTGGTGGGCGAGGCGGCCCTCGAAGGGATAGGCGACGAGATAGAAGCGCCCGCCGCGCGGGAAGGTCTCGACCAGCAATTCGCCCGGCTTCGGCAAGCGCGATTTCAGGCGTTGCGCGTGAAGCCAGGAGGAAACCTCGTCGGGCAGGCTGGACCATTCCTTCGGATTTGCCAGCATGGCGCGGACACGGGCGGCGAGGAAGGTCGAGAGCGGGAACTTGCCGCCGGCATAGGAGGGAATCTTCGGATCGGTGCCGGGCGCGGCCCGCGAGCAGACCGCCTCGTTCTCGGTGATGCCCTCGAAGCGCAGCACCTCGCCTGCGAAGATGAAGGTGTCACCCGGCGTCATCGTCTCGGCGAAATACTCCTCGACCTCGCCGAGCACCCGCCCGCCGCGTGTGATCGTCGAAGGCTGGCCGGGCTTGGCCGTTCGCGCCCGGCCGAGCCGGACCTTGAGCATGGTCGATTCGACGATTGTGCCGACATTCATGCGGTATTGCTGGATCACCTGGGCGTTGCTGGCGCGCCAGTGTCCAATCTTGTCCTGCCGGAGCTTGGCGAAGCGCTCGTAGGAGCGCAGCGCATAGCCGCCGGTGGCGATGAAGTTCACCACCGCATCGAAATCCTCGCGAGCAAGACCGGCATAGGGCGAGGCAGTGCGGACCTCCGTATAGAGCGCGTCCTGATCGAACCCGTCCGAACAGGCGACGCCGAGGACATGCTGGGCGAGCACGTCGAGCGCTCCGAGGCGGGCGTCCGCCGTGTCCTGCGCGGCTTCCGCGACCGCATCGAGCGCCGCGCGGCATTCCAGCAGCTCGAAACGGTTGGAGGGCACCAGCAGCGCCTGCGAGGGCTCGTCCATGCGGTGGTTCGAGCGGCCGATGCGCTGCATCAGGCGGCTGGCGCCCTTGGGTGCGCCGATGTTGACGACGAGATCGACATCGCCCCAGTCGATACCGAGATCGAGCGTCGCGGTGCAGACCACGGCCTTGAGCCGGCCATCCGCCATCGCCGCCTCGACCTTGCGGCGCTGGCCGGCATCGAGCGAGCCGTGATGCAGCGCGATCGGCAGATTATCGTCATTGATGGTCCACAACGCCTGGAAGGCGAATTCCGCCTGCATGCGCGTGTTGACGAAGACCAGCGTCAGCTTGTGGGCGCGGATGGCGTCATAGACCGCGCCCATCGCGTGGGCCGTCGTGTGGCCCGCCAGCGGCAGCCGGGTTTGCGTCTGCAGGATGCCGATGCGCGCCGGCGCGCCGCCGGTGACGGTGACGAGCCCGGCCGGCGTGTCGCTGCCGCCGAGGAAGCGTTGCAAATCAGCGGGTTCGCGCACGGTCGCGGACAGGCCGACCGCGCTGACCTGCGGTGCGAGCGTGCGTAGCCTTGCAAGATCGAGCGAGAGCAGATCGCCGCGCTTCGAGGTAACCAGCGCGTGCAATTCGTCGAGCACGATCCGGCGCAGCGACGAAAAAAATGGCGCGGCATCGCGATGAGAGACCAGCAGCGCCAGCTGCTCCGGCGTCGTCAACAGGATGTCGGGGGGCCTGGCGATCTGGCGCGTGCGCTTGGCGGCGGAGGTGTCGCCGGTGCGGGTCTCGACGGTGACGGGCAGCCCCATCTCGCGGATCGGCGCCTCCAGATTGCGGGCGATGTCGACGGCGAGCGCCTTCAGCGGCGAGATGTAGAGCGTGTGCAGGCCTTCGCGCTTGCCACCACGCTCGGAGAGTTCGACCAGCGAGGGCAGGAAGCCGGCGAGCGTCTTGCCGGCGCCGGTCGGTGCCACCAGCAGCGTCGAGCGCCCGGCTCGCGCTTCTTCCAGCAGGGCAAGCTGATGCGGCCGCGCGCTCCAGCCGCGGCTGGAAAACCAGGCGTCGAAAGCAGGCGGGAGGGCGGGGAGGGTAGACATGTTGCGCCCAAGATAGGGAGTTGGGGCAGGCGGGGGAATGGCGGGCCGTGAGTCCTTATCGCCATCGGGGCGCGGGCCGGCACTAAATCGGCCGGAAAAATGGCCCGCCTCGGATTGCGACATCGCCTGGCGCCTTGCAAACGGCGCGTGGTCCTTCTTACGCTGAGCTACCCCCGATAGAAGCCGCTTGGCCAAAGAAGGCACGCACGATGACCGATGAGGACGTGACGCGAGACCTGTTCGATCGATGGGAGCGGGTCTGGCATGGCGGCGAATTTGACCTGATTTCGAGCTGCGTTGCGCCCGCATATGTCCGACACGATCACCTTGGCGACCGGACGGTCACCCCGGAATCCTATGCCACGGAACTGGCGAAGGTGCAGGCAGGGCGGCCGGGCCTTCGCGTTGCAGTCTACGACCACGCGTTCCAGGGCAAGAGCGCATGGTATCGATTTGAGTTCACGTGGACGGATCCGGAAACGGGCGAGGCGAAGACGCAAGCGGGCCTGCAATGCTACCGTATCGAAGGCGGCAAACTCGCCGAGACCTGGATATCATTGCTACCTGTCGGCTCGTCTTGGCCCGATCGAGATACGCAGGAAACCTGGACGAGCGCGCCAGCCGGGCGGAGATCATAATTCGAACCGCCCAAGACGCGACGGTCAGCCCTTCTGCGCCACCACCAGCAGTCCCGGCACCGGCACGTCGCGATCCTGCCGCGTGCTGGCGGGGTCGATGGCTATGGGTGTCAACCCTGCCTCCTTCAGCCTCCGCCGCAACCAGCCCTCCGCATGCGCGAACCGCCGATCCACCCCCACGACGACGCCTTCGCCGTCATGGCTCTGCACCGTGAAGGCGAAGAGGCCGCCGCGCTTCAGCACCCGCGCGCACTGGGCGAAGGCGGGTGCGAGTTCGCCGAGATAGACGAAGACGTCGGCGGCGACGACGAGATCGGCACAGACATCCGGCCGGCTGGTCAGGAAGGCGGTCAGGCCTGCCACCGCCAGCTTGTCGTAGAGCGGCTCTCCATCGGCACGTGTCTTCGCCCGCGCCCGTTCGATCATGCGGGGCGAGAGGTCGCAGCCGGCGAGGAAGCCGGCCTCAGTGCGGACCGCTTCGCCCATCAGCCCGGTGCCGCAGCCGAGATCGAGCACGGTGTCGAACCGGAAGGGCCGGCCCGCGTTGTCGCAGAGGCGGGCCATCGCGGCCTTCAGCAGGGCGGGAGCGGTGTAATGCAGGGCCTGTGTCAGATGGCTGTCGAAGCGTTCGGCATAGGCATCGAACAGCGTGCCGGAGAAGTTCTCGGAGGTGGCGTCCTCTGCCGCCATCGCGCCGATGCGGGCGAGGTCGAGCCGGGCGCCGAAATGATCGTTCGGGTCCAGCGTCAGGCATTGCCGCCAGGCGGTCGCAGCCTCTTCCTTGTGGCCGAGCGCTTCCTGCGCCAGCCCGTAAAGATGCCAGGCGGCGGTGAAGTGATAGGCTTGCGCCAGCGTCTGGTCGAGGATCTCAACGCAAGCCGCAGCATCGCCATCCTTCAGCGCCGCTTCCGCCCAGGCATAGCGCCGGTCGAGCGTCGGATCGCCGGAGCTGGCGGAATGCGCGGTGGAGCCCTTTTCGATCATGCCTGCGGGTCTATCTGAGGAGGATGACACTGGCCAGACAGCGCCCGGCTAGGACGATGCGTCCGTCCGAACTGCTGATCCCGACGCCGGCCGGCCTCTGGTGCCCGCCGGCCGACATCCATATCGATCCGGTCCGGCCCGTGGCGCGGGCACTGATCACCCATGGCCATTCCGACCACGCCCGCGCCGGCCACGGCGCCGTGCTGGCGACGCGCGAGACGCTGGCCATCATGGCGCTGCGCTATGGCGAAGGCTTCACGACTGACCGGCAGGAGGCTGTGCCGGGCGAGACGACGCGGATCGGCACGGTCGATTTCACCTTCGTCCCGGCGGGGCATGTGCTCGGCTCGGCCCAGATCGTGGTCGAGGCGGGGGGCTTACGCATCGTCGTCTCCGGTGACTACAAGCGCGAGCGCGACCCGACCTGCGCCGGTTTCGAGCCGGTGCGTTGCGACATCTTCATCACCGAGGCGACCTTCGGCCTGCCCGTCTTCCGGCACCCGCCGGCCCATGCCGAGGTCGGCAAGCTGCTCGAATCGGTCCGCGTCTTTCCGGAGCGGACGCATCTCGTCGGCGCCTATTCGCTCGGCAAGGCGCAGCGGGTGATGGCCCTGATCCGCGAGGCCGGTTACGAGCGCCCGCTCTACATCCATGGCGCGATGGAGAAGCTGACGGAATTCTATCAGTCGGAAGGCGCGGTGCTCGGTGAGATCCGCAAGGTCGTCGCCGCCGAGCGGAAGGCACTGGGAGGAGAGATCGTGATCTGCCCCCCCAGCGCGATCCAGGACCTCTGGGCGCGGAAATTCCCCGATCCGGTGACGAGCTTCGCCTCGGGCTGGATGCGCATCCGCGCCCGCGCCCGGCAGAAGGGCGTGGAACTGCCGCTGATCGTCTCCGACCATGCCGATTGGGGCGATCTCCAGGCCACCATCCGCGAGACCGGGGCGGGCGAGATCTGGGTCACTCATGGCGAGGCCGAGGCGCTCGTCCACTGGTGCGGCACGGTCGGGCTCAAGGCCAAGCCGCTGCATCTCGTCGGCTACGGTGACGAAGGCGAGGCGGAGCTGGCGGCGGAGGGTACCGATGCGGCTGTGGTCTGAGTGCGTGCTGCCGGCTGAGAACGTGTTACTTGCTCTGCGCCATGACGGGGCGCCCCGCTGCGGTCAGCGAGAGCAGACCGGCGGCCATGTCGCGGGCGAGGCAGTCATAGCCGGCATCGCTCATATGGAAGCTGTCGGCGGCGAGCGCGGCGGTGAAGGCCTGTGCATCGGCTTCGTGCCATTCGCGCATCGTGTCGTAGCGCGTGAAGACGGGCACGCTCTGCCCCTTCGCGACTTCGCCGATCGCATCGACATAGGTTCGGTAGCGCGCCGGCTCGCGAATGCCCGGAAAGAATTGCGGATCGAGCAAAGCGAGGCTCGGCCCGGCCTGGCGCACCATGGCGATGCCGTCCGCGACCATCGCCTTGAAGGCCGCCAGATCGCCGCCGTTGACGGCGTCATTGGTTCCGACCTGCCAGATCACCAGGTCATAGCGCCGCTCGCTCAGCGCCTGCTTCAGCCGGGCCAGCGTCTGCGGCGCGATTTCGCCGCCGATGCCGGCATTGGCGATATTGACCTGAACGCGTGGCCAGGCGGTCGCCAGCAGGTTCTGCAGACGCGCCGGATAGCTCCTGTCGCGGGTCGAGGCGCCGACGCCCTCGGTCGAGGAGGAGCCGATCGCGAGAATGTCGAGCTTGCCGCCGGCCACGACCCGCGGGGCGAGCGCGGCAAGTCGCTCGGTGGCCTGAACGATGGGCGTCTCGCGGCAGATGAAGGGGCCGGCCTGAGCCGCTCCCGCCAGTGTCGCCGCCACGATGAGATTCAAGGCCAGGATCCGCATCGCGGCGCGCATCGGCAGTCTATCTCCGGTCTGATGATCCTGTCTGGCAATCCGTTCATGAACGGAAACTGAATGATGCGGCGCAGCAGGGCGATTCAGGTGATTTCGGACCGTAACGACCGGCGAGGGCAGCCATGAACCGCTTCGCCTGGCTGCTCGACCGCCTGGCCTATGAGCCACGCCGCAATGCGAAGCTGGCGCTGATCGCCGACTATCTCCGCACCACGCCCGATCCCGATCGCGGCCTGGCGCTGGCGGCGATGACGGGCGGCCTCGTCTTCCCGAACGCCAAGGCCGGTCTGATCCGGGCGCTGATCGCCGAGCGCACCGACCCGGTGCTGTTTGCGCTCTCCTACGACTATGTCGGCGATCTCTCGGAGACGGTCGCGCTGATGTGGCCGGCGAAACATGGCGCCAACGACGTTCCGCATCTGCCCGATGTGGTCTCCGGCCTGCGCAACGCCGGCAAGACTGATCTGCCGCGCCTCGTCGCCTCCTGGCTTGATGCGCTCGACGAGACCGGCCGCTGGGCGTTGCTCAAGCTCATCACCGGCTCGCTGCGCATCGGCGTCTCGGCGCGCCTCGCCAAGACGGCCGCCGCCAGCCTGGGCGGCGTCGTGCCCGACGATGTCGAGCAGGTCTGGCATGGGCTCGAGCCGCCCTATCGGGAGCTCTTCGCCTGGCTCGAAGGACGCGGAGCCCGGCCGGAAGCGACCGATCCCGCCCCGTTCCGGCCGGTCATGCTTTCGCATCCGGTCGAGGACGGCGATTTCGAAAAGATGAGCCCGGCCGAATTCCAGGCGGAGTGGAAATGGGACGGCATCCGCGTTCAGGCGGTCAGCGGCACGCGGCCGGACGGCTCGCGCGTCACGCGGCTGTTCTCGCGCACCGGCGAGGACATCGCCGCCGCCTTTCCCGATGTCGTCGAGGCGCTGACGCTGGATGGAGCGCTCGATGGCGAACTGCTCGTGCGTCGCGAGGAGGCGGTGCAGAGCTTCAATACGCTGCAGCAGCGGCTCAACCGCAAGAGCGTCACCGCGAAGATGCTGGTCGAGTACCCAGCCCATATCCGCGCCTACGATCTGCTCGTCGATGGCGGCGAGGATCTGCGCGAGATGCCGCTGTCGGGGCGCCGCCAGCGTCTGGAGGCTTTCGTCGCGAGGCTGGGAAGCCCGATCGTCGATCTCTCGCCGCCCATCGCCTTCTCGACCTGGGAGGAACTGGCCGTCGCCCGGGCCGACCCTGCCGCGGCCGGCGCCGGAGCGGATGCGGAGGCGGTCGAGGGCTGCATGATCAAGCGGCTGGAATCGCCCTATCTGCCGGGCCGCCCCAAGGGGCACTGGTGGAAATGGAAACGCGAGGCCCGGCTCGTCGACTGCGTGCTGATGTATGCCCAGCGCGGCCACGGCAAGCGCTCCTCCTTCTATTCCGACTTCACCTTCGGCGTCTGGCGGGTCGGGGAGGGCGGCGCGGACGAACTCGTCCCCGTGGGGAAAGCCTATTTCGGCTTCACCGACGAAGAGTTGCTCGAACTCGACCGCTATGTCCGCAAGCATACGCAAAACCGCTTCGGGCCGGTGCGCGAGGTGAGGCACGACATCGAGAGCGGCCTTGTCTTCGAGGTCGCCTTCGAGGGGTTGCAGCGCTCGACGCGGCATAAATCCGGGCTCGCCATGCGCTTCCCCCGCATCAGCCGCATCCGCTGGGACAAGCCGTCGCGCGAGGCCGACCGCATCGAGGCGCTGGAAGCGTTGCTCCCGGCAGGCGTCTGATAGGCTGCCTCAGATGCGTCCCGGCAGGCCGGCGATGAACCCGCCTGTCAGCAGCAATGCGGCGGCGACGGCGTGATAGGCGGCAAAGCGCAGGAACACCGCCCGTCTGACGCCGGCCAGCAGGCGCTGCGCCATTGGCTCGGGCGGTCGCTCCGCCTCGTCCAGCATCAGCCAGACCTCCGTGTGGCGGAAGGGCTTGCCCGGTGCGCGCTGCGCCATCATCAGCAGCACGCTCGTCACCAGCAATGCGCTGTAGCCTCCAGCCTTCAGTGTCGCGGCCAGGTTGGCCGAAAGCCCGATCATCAGGCAGAGCGTGGCCAGCCCCGCGAAGCCGCACCCTCGCGCGGTCGAGATTTCGGCCAGGAGGCGCAGGCGGCGCCCAAGATCGCGAGAAGGATCGATCATCATGACGGTGGGGCTCGGCACGCTCACCACACTGTCCGACATCGCGGCAACGCCGAAATCACCGTCTCGTGAGCGCCTGGGCCCGCACGGCAGGCGGCTCAGCCGGCCATCCCGAAAAAGACGGGGATGGCCAGCAGCAGAAGCCCGGCCAGCCAGACGCCGAGCGAGACCGGGTCGCTCCTGGTGCGGCCGGTGATGCGCTCGAAGATCGCCGCCCCCGCACCGGCGATGATCAGGCAAGAGATCGAGACCAGCAGCGAGGTGAAATAAAACAGCAGGATCGGCGAGGAGATGAAGAAGGTCGGCGCGATCAGGAACTTCACGATGATGAAGGCCGGATCGAAGAAGGGCGAGAAATGCATGCCCGAGAGCAGCGAGGCTCCCGCGATGCCGATCAGCAGCCCGTCCTGGCGAAGCAGGGTTTCGCGGTCGTCCGTCATGATGAGGCTCCGGGCACGATGGGCAGCAGGCCGAGCGAGCGGATCAGGAAGTAGAAGGCGACACGCAGAAGCAGGAGCCAGATGATCGCGAACAGGTTCAGCAGCGGCGGCGGCACGATCGCCGGTGTCACCATGCGGACCGCGTTCAGGATTGGGTCGGTGATCTGCTTGAAGACCCGCCAGACGACCTTGTCGCTGTCGGCGGGGAACATCAGTGAGAGAATGTAGCGCCCCAGCAGCGTGTAGATCGCCGCCGCGAGCATGATGTTGGGGATGTGAAACAGCCAGAACCCGGCTTCCTGAGCCACGCGCGAATACTCCAAGGCGGATGATGGCTGTGATGCCGGGGCAGTGTGCGGGATGGTTGAGAGACGAAGGGGCGGGACGCAAGGTCCCGCCCCTTCGCTTGTCGTAAGGTCAGGCCGCGATCAGGCGGTCTTCTCTTCCATGATCGTGCCGCCGCGCGGGCGCCGGCAGGCATCGACGAAGTCCTGCAGTTCCTGCGAGGGCGCGGTGGTCATGCGTGACACCACCATCATCACCACGAACCCGACCGGCAGGCCGAAGATCGCCGAGGAGATGTTGTTGATGTTGAGCCAGCCGACCTTGGACGCGAGCGCATGCGTGCCCGCGACCCAGCCCTCCATCGCGCCCGGCGCCGCCATTGCCGTCTGGAGGTTGACCAGAGGCGCATTGGTGACGGGGTTGAGCAGCGACGTCATGCCGGCATAGGCCACGCCGAAGCCCGGGAAATAGCGGGTCACGACGAGGTAGAACAGGCAGACGCCGAAGCCGGCGATGATGCCCGCGACCGCGCCCGCCTTGTTGGTCCGCTTGTCCCAGATGCCGAGCACCAGCGCCGGGAAGAGACCCGCGGCCGCCAGCGAGAACGCCCAGGACACCATCGCCAGGATGTCGGCCGGGCGCTTGGACGCTGTCCAAGCCGCCGCGAGCGCCACCACCACGAGCAGGATGCGCGAGATGATGAGGCGGCGCGCCGCCGGCGCCTTCGGATCGATCATCTTGTAGTAGATGTCGTGCGAGAGCGCGTTGGCGATGGCGAGCAGCAGGCCGTCGGCCGTCGAGAGCGCGGCCGCGAGGCCACCGGCGGCGACGAGGCCGGCGATGACATAGGGCATGCCCGCGATTTCCGGCGTGGAGAGCACGACCACGTCGGTGTTGATGCCGAAATCCTGCAGGCGCAGCACGCCGGTGTTCCCGGCGAGGCCCTGGCAGGCGGCGGTGATGGTCGCGACGCTGTCGGCTGCCTTGCCGCAGATCGTGACCAGCCCGAGCTTGCCATAGGTGAACACCCAGGCCGGCATGTCCGCGACGTTCTTGCCGATCAGGGTCGAGTAGACCTCGAGCTTCGAGAACGCGGCATAGGCCGGGGCGGTGAAGTAGAGCAGGAAGATGAAGAGCAGCGACCAGGCGACCGACATGCGCGCGTCACGCACCGAAGGGGTGGTGAAGTAGCGCATCAGGACGTGCGGCAGCGAGGCTGTGCCGACCATCAGGCACAGGATCAGGGCGAAGTAGTTCGCCGGGCTGTAGGAGGTGAAGGCGGCCGTGTGCAGCTTCTGCGTCGCGGGCGCGAGCCCGTTCTGGATGAAGCTCTGCTCGAGCTGGGCGATCTGCTCCAGCGCCGCACCATAGGTCAGCTGCGGGATGGGCAGGCCGAACTTCTGCGCCGAGAGGATCACGACCGGGATCAGATAGGCCACGATCAGCACGATGTACTGGGCCACCTGCGTCCAGGTGACGGCGCGCATGCCGCCGAGCATGGAGCAGACCAGAATGCCGAGCAGGCCGACATAGACCGCGACGACGAAGTCCATGCCGAGGAAGCGCTGGGCGATCAGGCCCGTCGCGAAGATCTGCGCCACCACATAGGTGAAGGAGCAGGCCAGCAGCACGATGACGCCGAGCATGCGGGCGGCGTTGCCGCCATAGCGCGCGGCCAGGAAGTCCGGCACGGTATAGGCGCCGAACTTGCGCAGGAACGGTGCGACGAGCACCGCCACCAGAACATAGCCGCCGGTCCAGCCGAGCACGAAGGCGAGGCCGTCATAGCCGAGCAGGAAGAGCGAGCCGGCCATGCCGACGAAGGATGCGCCGGACATCCAGTCCGCGCCCGTCGCCATGCCGTTGTAGAAGGCGGGAACCTTGCGGCCCGCGACATAATACTCCGACACCTGAACGGTGCGGGAGACGATGCCGATGAAGGCATAGACCAGGATGGTGAAGCCGACGAACATGTAGCCGAGGATCTGGTTCGGGACGCCGACCCGTTCCAGAATGGCGACAAGAATGATGAAGGCGGCAAAGCCGCCGGTGTAGATGCCGTAGATCCGGCCGAGGTTGGAGGTGAAATCACCGCCGCCCGATTGCGCTTGCGTTGCCATGATCAGTTGCCCCCGGGTTCATTCGTCTTCGGCGAAGCCGGCTTCGGTATCGATCTTGTCCTGGGCCTTGGCGAACCAGAACAGCATCGCAACGAAGACGATCAGGGAGCCCTGCGCCGCCATATAAAAACCCAACGGGAAACCGAAGATCTTGATGCTGTTGAGCGGCGTGACAAAGGCATGGATGACATAGCCGAAGAAGAACCATAGCGACATCATGATGATCATGAGGCGACTGGTTTTACGCCAATGTTCGTCATCTGGAGATGAATTCATGATTTCGCTCCCTCAGCGTGAATTTTATCGTTGCCGGACCTTTGTGCGGCTTTCGGGTCTTGCAGAGGTTGCGCCCGTTTGAGTCCGCTGCCCGGCGACAGGTTAAGCCAAGGCGATCGTAGAAAGAATGTGAACTTAAGACGTACGACCGGGCGTTCGTCTTGCGTTTCTTGCCGCATTGCAGCAATGGCCTTGCGCGGTGCGCGCCGGCGGCGTTCCGCCTGCTGCTCCGAGGGTTGAGGTTTGAGCGCTAACTGGGGCACAATACCTGTGCGCCCATGGGGATTGGTTCCAATGAAACGGCAGCCTTCGACGCGGATCGTGATCGCGGACGATCACCCGCTCTTCCGCGGCGCCTTGCGGCAGGCCGTCTCAACGGCGATCGAGGGTGCCGACGTCAGCGAGGTAGGCTCGCTCGAGGCGCTGACCGAGGCGCTCGACAGCGGCGGCGACGCCGATCTCGTTTTGCTCGATCTGACCATGCCCGGTGTGCAGGGTTTCTCGGGCCTGCTCTTCCTGCGCGCCGATCATCCCGAGGTGCCGGTGATCGTCGTCTCGGCCAATGACGACCCCGCGGTCATCCGCCGCTGTATCGAGTTCGGGGCGCTTGGCTTCCTGCCCAAGACCGCCGATGTCGAGCAGATGGGCGAGGCGATCCGTGCCGTGCTCGAAGGCGGCGTCTGGACCCCGCCCGGTGTCGATCTCAACGCTCCGGTCGATGCCGAAACCGCGACCATGGTCCGCAATCTCTCGACGCTGACGCCGCAGCAGGTGCGCGTGCTGATGATGTTGTCGGAGGGGCTGCTGAACAAGCAGATCGCCTATGAGCTCGGCGTCTCGGAGGCGACGGTCAAGGCCCATGTCTCGGCCATCCTGACCAAGCTCGACGTCGACAGCCGCACGCAGGCCGTGATCGCCGCCGCCAAGATCGCCGGCACGGCCTGGGCCACGACCGGAGCCTCCGCCACGCTGTAGCAGCGGCAGGCTTGGTGAGCACGGATTGGGTGAGCACGGGCTTGGTGAGGCGGCGGCATTCAGCTCCGGTTCAACCGCATGGTGCTGTGTTGGATGCGTATTGGGGATAAAATCTGTTATGGCCAACGGCAATATCGAACGCTTTCTCGGCGGTCCGCTGCTCAGCGTTCTTGTGCGCCTGCTCTTCATCTCGCTGCTGGTCGGCGCGGCCATGGCCTTTCTCGGCCTGTCGCCGCGCGCGCTCTACGAGACGGCGGCGCGGTTCGTGCGCTCGCTCGGCGATCTCGGCTTCGGCGCGGTGCGCGAGGTCGGCCAATGGGTCATTGCCGGCGCGCTGCTCGTCGTGCCGATCTGGCTGCTGTCGCGGCTCTTCGCGTCCCGGCGCTGAGCTATAGCCGCTCCCCGCGTGCGATCGCCTGGGCATCGCGCCCCACCAGCGCGCTGAGCTTCGGAAGCCCGGCCCTGCGCGCCTCGGCCGCGAGCCCGGCCTTGACCGTCTTCACCAGCCCCGGTCCCTGGAAGACCATCGCCGAATAGAACTGCACGAGATCGGCACCGGCCCGGATCTTGGCGAAGGCGGTCGCGGCTGAATCGATGCCGCCGACGCCGATCAGCGGGAACTGGCGCTCGACGCGCAGGAACGTCTCGGCGAGGATTCTGGTCGAGGCGCCGAAGAGCGGCTTGCCCGACAGCCCGCCCGTCTCGGTCTTCGCCGCGCTGCGCAGGCTCTCTGGCCGCGCGACGGTCGTGTTCGACACGATCATGCCGTCGATGCCGCGCCGGCGCGCGACCGCGACCATGCCGTCGAGTTCGGGCAACGTCAGGTCGGGAGCGATCTTGAGCAGCATGGGGGTGGCGCGCCCGCCGGCCGCAGCCTCGTCGCGCGCCTCCAGGGCCCGCGCGATCAGGTCGTCGAGCGCCGATTCGGCCTGCAGGTCGCGCAGGCCCGGCGTATTCGGCGAAGAGACGTTGATCGTCAGGAAGTCGGCGAAGGGCGCGAGCCGTCGCGCCAGCACGGCATAGTCTGCGGCGCGGTCGATGGAATCCTTGTTGGCGCCGAGATTGACGCCGACGATCCCGCCGCGCGAGCGCCGGGCCGCAAGCCGCTGCGCCACGGCCTCCATGCCCTCGCTGTTGAGGCCGTAGCGGTTGATCACCGCCGCGTCCTCGGTCAGCCGGAACACGCGGGGGCGTGGATTGCCGGGCTGGGGCAGGGGCGTGACGCCGCCGACCTCGACGAAGCCGAAGCCGAGACCGAGCGCGCCGTCGATGGCTTCCGCATGCTTGTCGAAACCGGCTGCGAGACCGACCGGATTGCTGAAGCTGAGCCCGAAGGCCTCCGTCGCGAGAACCGGGTCGTCCGGAGCCGGCCGGAGCGGCGGAGCGGCCGCCAGCGCCGCCACCGTCAGCCGATGCGCGGTCTCGGCATCCATCCGGTGGATCAGCGGCCGGGCGAGGTTGAACAGGGAGCCGATCACGCGATGTCCTCCGGAACGATGTGCTGCCCGTCATGGCCCTCGGCGAGGGGCGCCACCCAGCGCACGGACTTCGGTTCGAGCGCAGCATAGAGATGCGGAAAGAGCGCGCCGCCTCGCGACGGCTCGTAGCGCAGGGCCGACCCGAGCCCGGCGTCGTCGACCGCGATCAGCAGCAGTCCGCGCTGGCCGGAGAAATGCTTCGCCGCGGTTTCGCGCAACTGCCCCCCAGTGGAGAAGTGGATGTAGCCGTCGGCGAGATCGATCGCGGCGCCGGCAAAGCGCCCGGCGGCCTCGGCTTCGCGCCACAGGGGCTCGGGGCAGATCTTGTAGATGAGCGGCACGCAAAACCTCGCCGGACGGGGACTGCGGACGGCATAGAGCATTGCGCGAAAAAGTGGGAACGGGTTTTCGCGTGAGCGATGCTGCAGATCTTGGGAGGCGTGAAGCGCGCTTTTCCGCATTCGGACGTTTCCGCCCGGGTGCTGCGTGATCTGGTGGCTGTCAGGAGCCTTGGACGATTTTTATCCCCAGCGCAGCGGAAATCAGATTGAAATCTTATGATATAGGGGATATTTCCTATTTTTGCCCCCGCCAACCGGCAACATCCCTGCGAGGTCTCCGCGGTGCTGTCCCACGACCAGATCTGGAGCGCGATCGATGTGCTCGCCCGGCGCTATGGCTTCACCGCCTCGGGGCTGGCGCGCAAGGCGGGGCTCGACGCCACCACCTTCAACCGCTCCAAGCGCATCGGGCCGGACGGACGCGAGCGCTGGCCCTCGACCGAATCGATCGCGAAGATCCTCGCGGCTACGGGCGCCTCGCTCGACGAATTCATGAGCGTGGTGATGCAGCGTAGCGCGGCGCCGGCCCGCACCATCCCGTTGATCGGCTTCGCCCAGGCGGGATCGGGCGGGTTCTTCGACGACGGCGGCTTCCCGGTCGGCACCGGCTGGGACGAGGTCGCCTTTCCCGGAGTCGCTGACGAGAAGGTTTATGCGCTTGAGATTTCGGGCGATTCGATGCTGCCGCTCTACCGCGACGGCGACACCATCATCGTCTCGCCGACGGCGACCGTCCGGCGTGGCGACCGCGTCGTGGTCAAAACCGTCGAGGGCGAGGTGCTGGCCAAGCAGCTCAAACGCCAGACGGCGAAGACGGTCGAACTCGCTTCGCTCAATCCCGACCATGGCGACCGGGTTCTGGGTCTCTCCGAGATCGCCTTCATGGCTCGTGTGATCTGGGCGAGCCAGTAGGGCAGGTCCTGCTCTCGGATTCGGCTCTGTCTCAGGCCGCAGTCTGCCGTCGTCTCGGCAGCGTCACCTTGAACACCGCGCCGGTCTCCGACGGTTCGAGCGCGATCGTTCCGCCATGCAGCCGGACCAGCTCCGCCGCTACGGCAAGGCCGAGCCCGGTGCCGCCGGGAGTGACCGAGCCGCGAAAGGCCTGGAACAGGTTCGCCCGCGCCCGCTCGGGCACGCCGGGGCCGTTATCGGCGACGCGAAGGATGACCGAGCCGTTGTCCCCCTCGGCCTTGACCGTGAGCGTCGGCCGTCCACCGTCCTCCGCCCCGGCCTGGGTCAGGGCCTGCACCGAGTTCCGCATCAGATTGAGCAGCACACGCGCCATCTGATCCGGGTCCGCAGGGGCGATCAGGTCGGCCGGGATCTCGTTGCTGAAGCTCAACTGCGCCGTCTCCGACAGGCCGAGCATGTCGGCCTGTTCGGCGACGAGCTGGCGCAGCGCCACATCCCTCAGGACGGGCGTCGCCTCGGCCGCCCGGCCGTAGGCCAGCGTCGCCTGGCAGAAATCGATGGCGCGGCCGAGCGTCGCGATCAGCCGCGGCGCGAAGCGCTTGATCTTGGCATCGCGCGTCTCGACGAGCCTGTCCGACATCAATTGCGCCGCCGCCAGCATGTTGCGCAGGTCGTGGTTGATCTTGCTGACTGCGAGGCCGAGTTCGGCGAGATGTTTCTTGGTCCGCAATTCGCCGGCGAGCGTCATCTGCATCCGGCCGAGCGCGCGCTGGGCCTCGCCGATCTCGTCGGCCCGCTGCGTCGGCTCGATGATCCGATGCGGGTTTTCCGGGTCGACCTCGAATTCCATGACGTTGGCGGCGAGCTGGCGGATCGGCCCGACGATCATCCAGTTGAGCGCGACATAGACCGCGACCGCTGTCAGCCCGGAGATCAGCAGCGAGAGTAGCAGCAGATTGGTCGAGAATTTCAGCATGGCGCGCCGCAGCGGCGCCTCGTCGATGACGAGCTCGACGAAATCCGCCCCGCCGACGGCCTCGCCGATGACCCGGATCGGCATCTGGGCGGGCGGCATCACCAAGGTCTCGAGGGCCTCGCCGATGGCTGCGACCCAGCCGAGGTTGCGCAGGTCGACCGTCCGGGCGACGGCGGCGGGCGGCATCGAATCGAGGCTGAGGAGGCGGCGCGCCCCACCGACACGCGCCGCGATGGCGCGGGCGCCGACGCCCATCAGCAGGCGGTTCTCGCTGCCCTCTGGCAGGCCGTCCTGCGGTGCGCCCTCGAGCACGAGCACGGCGATCTGCGCCGCCGCCAGCCGGTCGTTCAGCCAGTTGCGCCGGAAATTGGCGACCGAAGGCAGATAGATCAGCACTTCCGCCAGCATCACGAACAGAACCGTCAGGACGAGCAGCTTGGCCGAGAGGCCAAGCCGGGTCAGGCCACGCGGCAGGCTGATCGAGAGCTGGTCCCTGTCGGGGTCGTGAGGCTGCATCGACGCCGATCCTACCCGAAACGGCGCAGAAAGCCGATGAGGCGGCGCAGGCCGGGCCTGGCGGCCAGAGGCGCGAGGAACGAGGTCGCCGCCCGCTTCGAAATCTCGGACAGGGCAGGATAGGGCATCACGAGCTCGGCCATGTCCGCCGCACTCATGCCGGTCTTCAGCGCCAGCGCCCATGTCGCGATCAGCTCGCCAGCCCGTGCGCCGACGATGGTGACGCCGAGCAGGCGTCCCCTGGCGTCCGTCACGAGCTTGACGAAGCCTTCGGTCTCGCGCTCGGCCTGGGCGCGCGCGCTCTCGGCATAAGGCCAGCGCAGCACGCGGATGGCGCCCGCCTTGGCGCGCGCCTCGTCCTCCGACAGGCCGACGCTGGCGAGCTCCGGCTGGGTCTGCGTGACGCCGGGCACGAGCCCGGCGTCGAATCGGCCGGGCTGCCGGAACAGGGCGTTGCGCAGCACGAGCCTGGCATGTTCTTCGGCAACCTGCCCGCCACCATGCCTGCCGGCCGCGCCGCCGGCACAGTCGCCGATGGCATAGACGCGCCGGTTCGTGCTGCGCAGGCCCCGGTCGACGCGGATTCCATCCGCATCACTCGCGATTCCGGCGAGCTCGAGGTCGAGCCTCTCGATGGCGGGCCTCCGGCCGGTGGCGACCAGCAGATGCGTGCCTTCGACGATCTGCTCGGAGCTGTCCTCGCCTCCGGCGAGGACGAGCCGCACGCCGCCCCGGACGGACTGCGCCCGCAGCACTTGCGCCCCTTCATGCAGGACGACGCCGTCGCGCAGCAGCGCCCGCCGCAGGAGCGCGACCGCCTCCGGATCGTCACGGCCGAGCAGGCTCGCGGATTCGACGAGCGTGACCTCGCTTCCGAGCCGCCGCATCGCCTGTGACACGGCAACGCCGGTCGCACCGCCGCCCAGCACGACGAGGCGGTCGGGCCGCCGCGTCAGCGTCAGCAGGCTCTCATCGGTGAGGCAGGAGATCTCTTCCAGCCCCGGGATGGCCGGGGCGACGCTCTCGGCTCCGGTGGCGATGACGAAGCGGCGGGCCTTCACCGCCTGGTCGCCGACCGCGACGGTGCTGCGGCTGACGAAACGGGCCTCGCCCCGCAACACAGTCGCGCCCAGGGCCGTCATGCGCTCGGCCGAGACATTGGGCGCAGCCGCAGACAGGACGCGCTGGATATGATCGTGGACCCGGGCGTAGTTCACCTCGGGCTCGCTGGCGGCGATGCCGAGGCGATGGGCCTCCCGAACAGCCTGGGCCCGGGCGCCGGCGGCGGCCAGCGCCAATACCGCGGAGCCGCCGGCCGGACCGCCCATCCTTTCGCGCTCGACGATGACGACCGAGACTCCGAAGGCGGCTGCCGCCGTCGCCAATGCAAGCCCGGCCGCTCCCGCGCCGATCACGCAGAGATCCGGCGTCAGTGCTGCGGGTTTCGGGGTCGATGCCGTATTCGGGCTCACGCTGCTCCTCCCGCCCCGCCGGTCCGTGACGAATTCCAATGCTGCTGATGCGTTGCCGGATCAGCGGAATCAAGACCGCATCAGCCCTATCATGGATTGGAAGCGCCCGGCCGGCCGGATGTTTCCGCTGCGGAGAGCCCCGCATGCCGCTTGCCGCGCGGGCTCAGGCGACGTTGCGGTCTTTGCGCGGCTGGGAGTTCGTCAGCGGCTCCGGCCTGCCGAAGAGGTAGCCCTGCGCGCGCTGCGCGCCGAGAAGCTGCACGGCGATGCGCTGCTGTTCCGTCTCGATGCCTTCGACGACGACATTCATCGAAAGGCGGCGGGCGAGCTGGCAGACCGCCTCGATGATCGCCTTCGAGGCTTCGCTGGAATGCACGGTCCGGGTGAAGCTCTGGTCGATCTTCACCTGCGCGAAGGGATAGGTCGAGAGATAGGCCAGCGAGGAATAGCCGGTGCCGAAATCGTCGAGCGCGAAGGTGACGCCCAGCGTCCGCAATTCGTCGATCACGCCGAGCGTCGTCTTGTTGTCCTCGATCAGCAGCGATTCCGTCACTTCCAGCGTGAGCCGGCGGGAGCCGAGATTGGAGGCGATCAGCGCGTCCTTCACCGTCTCGACGATGCGGCGGGGCTCGCGGAACTGCAGCGGCGAGACGTTGACCGAGACGCCGACATGCTCTTCCCAGGCGGCTGCGTCCTTGCAGGCCTGCCGGATCGCCCAGTCGCCGATGGCGGCGATCAGGCCGGACTGTTCCGCGACCGGGATGAACAGGCCCGCGGGCACCATGCCGCGTGTCGGGTGGCGCCAGCGCATCAGCGCCTCGCGCGAGACGGTTTCGCCGGTCCGCAGGTCGATGATCGGCTGGTAGTAGAGCTCCAGCGAGCCGCTCTCGCAGGCCTTGCGCAGATCGACCTCGATCTCGTGCCGCTCGAGCATCTCCTCGGCCATGGCCGGGTTGAAGAACATCAGCGTGTTGCGGCCCGCGGCTTTGGCCTTGTAGAGCGCCGTATCGGCATGGCGCAGCAGGTCGGCCGGCGTCGCGCCGTCGGAGGGCGCCATCGCGATGCCGATGCTGGCGGTGACGTAGACCGTCTTGTTGTCAAGAATGAAGGCCTTGGACATCGCGTCGATCATGCGTTGCGCGATGACGGTGACGATGGCGTGGTTCGCCCCCGGCAGGATCAGCAGGAACTCGTCGCCGCCGAAGCGGGCCAGCAGATCGCTGCCGCGGATGGCGGCCCGCAGACGGTTGCCGGTCTCCGTCAGAACGCGGTCGCCAATGTCGTGGCCGAGATTGTCGTTGACCTGCTTGAAGCCGTCGAGATCGACATAGAGCAGGGCGAAGGCTTCGCCGGTGCGCTCCATCCGGCCGAAGGAATCCGCGATGTTGCGGTTGTACTCGAAGCGGTTGGCGAGCCCCGTCAGTTCGTCGAAACGCGCCATCTGTTCGATGCGCGCCTCGGTCGCCTTGCGCTCGGTCGCATCCTCCGTCGACATCAGCACGCCGCCCTCGGCGGCCGGGGCGAAGGTCACGACGAGGACCCGGCCGCCGCGAGTCTGGATCTCGCGGCTCGTGGTCTGCTGCGTGCTCTGGATCTCGGCCAGCGCCTCTCTCAGATCGCGGAGCTGACCGGCGGCGACGACCTGTCGTTCCACCAGAAAGCGGCCGATCGCGGTGATCGGGGTCCCGGGCAGGGCGAGGGTCTCCGGCAGCCCATAGAGCGCTCGGTGCGGCGCGTTGCTGACCGCGAGCTTGAGGTCGCGGTCGAACATCGCCAGCCCGTGGATCATGGTGTTGAGCGCGGCGTCGAGCGTGAGGTTTTGCGAATGCAGGGCAGAAGCCAGAGCCTTCGACTGCTTGGTCGCGTCGCTCAGCGCGAGAAGATTGCGATGCAGCGAGTTCGTGATGGCGATGTTCGCCGCCACATAGAGAAACGCGAAATAGCCGATGTACTGGTAATAGACATTGTGGGCCTGGATCAGGCCGATCGCCATCGGCACGCAGAAGGTCAGCAACTGCACCGCGACGAATTTCGGCCGGCCCGCATTGCGCGAGACGTAGCCGGAGGCGATCGCGATCGTCGAGGCGACCGAGGTGATATGGGCCGCGGGATCGTCCGTATGGGTCAGCGCCGCATAGCAGCTATAGCCCAGCACCGCGCTGAATGCCGTTGCTCCCAGGAAGTAATCCCGGTCCCAGCGCCGCGTCTCTTCGTAGCCATCCTTCGAGCGGTCGCTCCGGTGATAGGAGATGAAGGTCAGCAGCCGCAGGACGACGACGATCGCGACCAGCACCGTGAGATCCAGGAACAGGTCGAGGCCCGTGGAGACCCAGCACAGAAACGGCGTCAGGATGCCGGCCACCCCGCCCGGGATGATCGAGGCGGGTGACGAAAACAGCGAATTGACCAGCAGCACGTAGCTGGGCAGGTCGAAACCCTCGCCCGGACCACGTGTTCTGGCGTTCCACATTCGCTTGAGCGTGCCCGCCATCCGATCCTGCCCTCGCGGCCGTCGAGAAGGCGCACTGACCGTGCTCGCATTCTCCGCCGCTTGGACGATTTAGGGTGCCAGAGGTAAATGTTTCGTGTTTGGAGGCGCTTCCCGGTCGGAAAGGGGGGCTTCGTCGCCTCAACGGCCCAGCGCCAGAGGGGCGGGGGCGCTGCGCTGATACACCCGCGCGAGCATGCGGTCCTGGGTCTGGGCGATCCGCTGCAGCTTGGAGATCGCGCTCGGGTTGAGCCTCAGCATGCAGTCGGTCCAGATCTGGCCGAGATGTTCGAGTTCCTCCTGCAGATTGCCCGCCCGCCGGTTGAAGGCCGAGAACAGCGCGGTCTTCGCGGCATGCAGGGGCAGCGAGTCATGCGCATATTTGCGGATCCAGGCCTCGCCCGTTCCCGTCGGCACGACGGCTTCCAGCCCGCCGGCAGCCATGAACTCCTGGGCGCTCATCTCCTCGCCTGAGAGCAGCATCTGCTCGGCGGCGCGTTCACCCATGCGGCGAGACAGGATCGCGACGGCCGTGATCGGGAAATGATTGAACTTGATTTCCGGGTAGACGAAGGAGGCCTGCTCCTCGGCGATCATGACGTTGCAGGAACGTGGCGCATCGATGCCGCCGCCGATGGCCTTGGCATGGATCGTCGACAGCGTCACCACCAGGCCGTTCAGGCCGCTCGCGTTCAGCACCGCGCCTGCACTCGACAGGCGGGCATATTCGGCCAGGGCGGCGCGGTCGTTCTTGGCCAGGCAGTCGAGATAGAAGTCGAGATCGCCGCCGAGCGTGAAGAACGGGCCGGCCCCGCGGAAGGCGAGGAAACGCACCGGCGCGCGGTGATACTGGTCGGGCGCGCCCCAGAGCGCCGAAATCGCACTCTGGATTTTGACGAGGCTGTCGAGCAGCTGAAGCGTGAAGACGGGCTTCAGCTCGGGGCGGATCGTCACCCAGAGCGTCTTGATCTCGGGTTCGTAGGAGAGCTGCGTCTCGGGCAGGAACCCCGCCCTGTGCCGGATCGCATCGATCACCTCGCAGCTTTCCAGCACTGCCGCTGGGATGGCGTCCATGACCGAAGCAGATGACTGAAACATGCCGCTGATCCCGTGTTGTCGCCCGTCGAAAGCGATGGGGACACGGTAGGCAAAGTTAACAAACTGTAAACGAAATCCCTTCGAAATGGTTAATTACATTAATCTTTATTCCCTAACGTCATGGCGGCGCCCGGACTTGTGCCGGCGCTGATCAGCGGAGAATTCTGTGGCTTTGGAGAGCAAGCGAGATGCCGCCGCTGCCGGTTCATCCCGGGTTGCCGATCTGCGCGAGGGGCTTCCCCCGGGATCTGTCGCAGGCGCCGTTTCGCAAGCGGCGACAGCGGCCGGGAGCGGTCGCCTGCTCCGTGGCGGCACGGCCCTTCATGGCCGGTTTCCGCCGGATCGAGCCGTGCTTGTCCAAATTCTCACATGCGGCTAACCATGCGCCGCGAATTCGCCGCGATCCGAGCGTTGAACCCCGGTACCGAGTTGATGCCGTGAACAGCCAGACAGCCGCAGACGACGAGAAGAAGGCGCGCCTCGCGGCCGCCCTCCGGGAAAACCTGAAGCGCCGCAAGGCACAGGCCCGGGCTCGCCGCACGGACGAGGCGCCCGCGCAGGAGCCGGCGCCGCAAGCCCAGGCCGAATCCACCCGGTCCTGACCGATGACGTTTCCCATGCGCCGCCGGCCTTCGGCCCCGGCGGCTTAGCAGGACCTGACGATGGACAAGATCCGCATCACCGGCGGCCAGCGCCTCAATGGCTCAATTCCGATCTCGGGCGCGAAGAATGCCGCATTGCCGCTGATGATCGCGAGCCTGCTCACAGACGAGACGCTGACGCTCGCCAATGTGCCGCGCCTCTCCGATGTCAGCGCGCTTTCGCGCATCCTCTCCAACCATGGCGTCGACCGCTCCATCGCGGGCAAGCGCATCGGCCAGTCCGCCGAGACCGGCCAGACGATCGCGCTGACGGCACGCCAGATCGTCGATGTCTGCGCGCCCTATGAGCTCGTCTCGACAATGCGCGCCAGTTTCTGGGTGATCGCGCCGATCCTGGCGCGCATGGGCGAGGCCAAGGTCTCGCTGCCGGGCGGCTGCGCCATCGGCACGCGCCCGGTCGATCTCCTGCTGATGGCGCTGGAGAAGCTCGGCGCCGAGATCGAGATCGAGAACGGCTATGCGCTTGCCCGCGCGCCAAAGGGCCTGAGGGGTGCCGAGATCGCCTTCCCCAAGGTGACGGTCGGCGGCACCCACACGGCGCTGATGGCTGCCGTGCTGGCCCAGGGCACGACGGTAATCGAGAACGCGGCGCGCGAGCCCGAGGTCGTCGATCTCGCCGCCTGCCTGTCCAAGATGGGCGCCAAGATCGAGGGCGCCGGCACGAGCCGGATAGTCGTCACCGGCGTCTCGCGCCTCGGCGGCGCGCATCATGCCGTTCTGCCGGACCGCATCGAGACCGGCACCTACGCCATGGCGGTCGCGATGACGGGCGGCGACGTACTGCTGGAAGGCGCGCGGCCCGATCTGCTGCAGGCGGCCCTCGACGTGCTGATCAAGGCGGGCGTCGAGGTCTCCTCGACCAATGAGGGCATCCGCGTGCGCCGCAATGGCCAGGCGCTCGAATCCGTCGATATCGATACCGATCCGTTCCCCGGCTTCCCGACCGATCTCCAGGCGCAGTTCATGGCGCTGATGACGAAGGCCAAGGGCACCTCGCGCATCCGCGAGACCATCTTCGAGAACCGATTCATGCATGTGCAGGAACTGGCGCGGCTCGGCGCGAAGATCCGGCTGGAGGGCGACGCCGCCCATGTCGAGGGCGTCGCCAAGCTCACCGGCGCCCCCGTCATGGCGACCGATCTGCGCGCCTCGGTTTCGCTCGTCATCGCCGGCCTCGCGGCCGAGGGTGAAACCATGATCAACCGCGTCTACCATCTCGATCGCGGCTTCGAGGCGCTGGAGGCGAAATTGACGCGCTGCGGCGCTCTGGTCGAGCGCATCAGCGGTTGACGTTCGCAGGCGGCCCCGCCAGAACAGCCGCATGTCGGATGATGCCGCAGACCCGCTGAAACTCATCGCGCTCGACGCGGATGATCTGGAGATCGTGTCGGCCCACCTCCAGGACGCCGTCCTGAAGTTGGCCGATATCGTCTGGCTGCCGGCCGAAAAGCGCTTCGCGCTGGCCGCGCGCCGCTTCGACTGGGAAGGCGTGTCGCGCGGCCAGCGCCGCCGGCGCCTGACCGCCCTGCATTTCGACCGCGTCCTCGCCGTTCGCAGCACGAAGATCGACAAGGCTGCGCCCGATCAGGTGCTGAGCCTGCTGGCGATCGGCTTTGCCGGACGCGACGGTCCCGATGGCGACATCACGCTGCATTTCTCGGACGGGGCTGCGATCCGGCTCGAGGTCGAATGCATCGAGGCCCAGATGAAGGATCTCGGTCCGGTCTGGGAAGCGCTGGCGACGCCGGGGCATCCAGACGGTCCCTGAACCGTTTCTGCGACAAGAGATCCGGGGATTGCGATGCCGATCAGGCTCGACGACAGCAGCGCCGCTTTCGAGCGCGAATTCCGTGACCTGCTCTCGGCCAAGCGCGAGGTCTCGGAGGAGGTCGACCGCGTCGTCGCCGACATCATCGCCGATGTGCGCGAGCGTGGCGATGCGGCGGTCATCGCCTGCACGCAGCGCTTCGATCATCTGGGTCTGAGCCCGCAGACGCTGCGCGTCTCGGCCGCGGAAATCGATGCCGCGGTTGCCGCTTGTCCGCCGGCGCAGATGGCCGCGCTGGAGACGGCGCGCGACCGCATCGAAGCCTATCACATCCGCCAGAAGCCGCAGGATGCCTGGTTCACCGACGCTGCCGGCGTCGAAAGCGGCTGGCGCTGGAGCGCCATCGAGGCTGTCGGACTTTATGTGCCGGGCGGCACGGCGAGCTACCCGTCCTCCGTGCTGATGAACGCCGTGCCTGCGAAGGTCGCGGGTGTGGACCGCGTCGTGATGGTCGCCCCGACGCCGCGCGGCGAGACGAACCCGCTCGTGCTCGCGGCGGCGCGGCTCGCCGGTGTCGACGAGATCTACCGCATCGGCGGGGCGCAGGCCGTGGCGGCGCTCGCCTATGGCACGGCCAGCATTCCTCCGGTCGCCAAGATCGTCGGCCCAGGCAACGCCTGGGTCGCTGCCGCCAAGCGCCGGGTCTTCGGCCAGGTCGGCATCGACATGATCGCCGGTCCCTCCGAGGTCCTGATCATCGCCGACGGCACCGCCAATCCGGACTGGATCGCCGCCGATCTCCTCGCTCAGGCCGAGCATGACGTCTCCGCCCAGTCGATCCTGATGACCGACGACGCCGGCCTCGCTGCGGAAGTCGAGAAGGCGCTGCGGGCGCAGTTGCAGACGCTGCCGCGCGCGGAGATCGCCGCAAAGAGCTGGGCCGATTATGGTGCGATCCTGCTGGTGTCGGATCTTGAGGCCGCGGTTCCGCTGGTCGACCGGCTGGCGCCGGAGCATCTCGAGATCATGACGACCGATCCCGACCGTCTCGCCGGCCTGATCCGCAATGCCGGTGCGATTTTCCTCGGCGGGCATACGCCCGAGGCGATCGGCGACTATGTCGGCGGACCCAACCACGTGCTGCCGACGGCCCGTTCGGCCCGCTTCTCCTCGGGCCTTGGCGTGCTCGACTTCATGAAGCGGACCTCGCTGCTGAAATGCAGCCCGCAATCCCTGCGCGCCCTGGCGCCGGCCGCGACGCAATTGGCGGAAGCCGAGGGCTTGCAGGCGCATGGCCGTTCCGTGACGATCAGGCTCAATCTCTGAGCGCGGCAGACCTCGGAGCGCGGCAAATCTCATGGAGCGGCAAATCTCCTGGAGCCGCATCGCCGCAGCGACAGGGACCGGAGGTGTGATGCCCAAGACCGATACACCCGCGAAGCAGTGCCTGGTCGGCGTCACGCTAGACCCGTCCTCGCTCGGCGGCGGCTCGCCCGATCAGGAGCATGAGCGCGCGGTCGCGATCTACGACCTGATCGAGCGCAACCACTTCGCACTGCCGGGCCATGATGGCGGGCCCTATCTCGCCCACCTCGCTTTGGTCGAGCGCCGGCTGGTCTTCGAGATCAGGCAGGACGATGGCGCCCCCGTCGTCACCCACCACCTCTCGCTCACGCCCTTCCGCCGCATCGTCAAGGACTATGCGATGGTCTGCGAAAGCTATTACGCGGCCATCCGCACGGCGACCCCCTCGCAGATCGAGGCGATCGACATGGGCCGCCGCGGCCTCCACGACGAGGCGGCCGGCATTCTGGTGGATCGTCTTGCGAGCAAGGTCGAGATCGACTTCGACACCGCCAGGCGGCTCTTCACCCTGATCTACGCGCTGCACTGGAAGGGCTGAGCGCTTGGAGCCGCCCGCCGCGCGCAAGGTCCAGAGCGTGCTCTTCATGTGCGCGCACAACGCGGTGCGCTCGCCGATGGCCGAGGCGATGGCCAAGCATTTCTTCGGCAAGTCGGTCTATGTCCAGTCCGCCGGAGCGCGGCGTGGCGAGGTCGACGCCTTCGCGCTCGCGGTTCTCGACGAGATCGGCATCGACGCCCACAAGCACAGGCCGAAATCGATCGAGGATCTCGAGGAGTGGGAAGGGTTGAACTTCGACCTGATCATCTCGCTCTCGCCGGAGGCCCACCACAAGGCTCTCGACCTGACGCGCACGGTTGCCGCCGAGGTCGAATACTGGCCGACGGTCGACCCGACCGCAGTCCAGGGCTCGCGCGAGCAGATGCTCGACGCCTATCGCGAGGTACGCGACGGGCTGATGCGGCGGATCAAGGATCGGCTCACGGGCTGAACTGGCATCGCCTGCGGCAGGTCTCGCGCCGACTGGCGCGTGTCGATCACGTCCTCGTTTGGCCAGCGTTCGTAAGGGGAGCATTAACTCCCGTCGATTTAGGTGGGCCTGTCTGCTGGGGGGCTTGCGGGCGGTCGTCTAGCGTTCGGGCAATCCATGGAATCGAGAATGACGATGGGGGCGCCTCGCAGCCGGGCGCTTTCCGGCCGCGACTGTGCCGCGCTGTGTTTCATGTCCATCGTCAGTGTCCTCGTCGCACTGGTCGCCTTGCCGGGCGAAACGTCGGCGCGGCGAGAGCCGGTGGCGATCGTCTTTCCACCCTGGGTGTCGCGCGACGAGGCTGTCGCCCGCAGTCTCTCCGCCGGCTATCCGGTCCTGCGCTCCGGGCGCTCGCCCTTCGTGGTGATCGCCGCGCCGGCCCGGACGGATGCGGCTCCGGCCGCCAGGCCGCAGGGTGCCGTCATGGTGCTGGCGCTGGCCGGATTGGCGGGCTGCCTCGACGCGGCCACGGCTGACCAGGCGGCCTCATGATCTGGACCCTCGATGTCGTCCGCCAGCGCGTGGCCTGCGTGCTGCTGGGGTTGGCCTTCCTCCATGTGCCGCTGCTGGCCTTGTCGTACTGGTTGCGGGGCGAGGACGGCTCGCTGCCGGTCGCACTGACGTTCATGCTGGCGGCGGGCGCCTTGCTGCTCTACGCCAGCCGGGGTGCCGCCACGGTCACGCAGCTCTTCATGGCCTTGGTGTTGATCGGTCAGGTCTCGATCATGGTGTTCAGCTTCGCCGGTCATCCCTGGCAGCCGGACATGCACATGTATTACTTCGCGGTGCTGGCGCTGCTCGCCGGCTTCTGCGACTGGCGCCCCATCGTCATGGGCGCGGCGCTGACGGCGGTCCACCATCTCGTGCTGCAATATGTGCTGCCCTCCGCCGTCTTCTACCAGGGCGGAAGCCTTTTGCGGGTGTTGCTGCATGCCGTCGTCGTCATCATGGAGACGGCCTTCCTCGCGACCATCGCCGTGATCATGGAGCGCATGTTCCGGATGAACGCCGAGAGCCTCGCTTTGGCGCGCCAGACCGCCGAGCGCGAGCGCATCGCCGGCGAGGGCGAGAAGCGCCTGGCCGAGGAGCAGAGCCGGCGCGCGCAGGTGCTGCGCGAAATCGTCGCCGGGTTCCGGGCCAAGATGGAGCTGGAGATGGCGGTGCTCGATCGCTCGGCCGACATCATGCAGGGCGAGGCCGTGGCCCTGATCGGGACCTCGGATCAGGCACGGCGCCAAACCGTGCTAGTATCCGGCGCGACAGACGAGACAATGATGGGAATCGATCACCTCTCGGCCGCGAGCGACGAACTGGCGGGCTCGATCAGCGAGATCGGCCGCAACGTCGCCCATGCCGCTTCGGGCACCACGGTCGCTGCCGATCTGGCGCGCAAGGCCAGCAGCGAGATCGAGGTGCTCGCCCGCAACAGCGAGAATGTCGGAGCCGTTGTCGAATTGATCCGCAGCATCGCTGCGCAGACCAGCCTGCTGGCCCTGAACGCCACGATCGAGGCGGCCCGCGCCGGTGACATGGGGCGCGGTTTCGCCGTCGTGGCGAGCGAGGTCAAGATCCTCTCGGCCCAGACAGCGAAGGCGACCGACGATGTCTCGGCCCAGATCGGCGCGATGCAGGATGCCTCCCAGCGCTCGCTGAAGGCGATCCGCGACATCGTGGCGTCGATCGGCGACGTCGAGCGGGTGGCGGAGGCGATCGAGATCGCCGTGCAGCAGCAGGGCCAGGCGACCTCCGAGATCGCGCATCAGGTGCGGCTGTCCTTCGACGGCGCCCGGCGCGGTGCCGACATGGTCGGCAGCTTCGAGGCGATGGGTGAAAGCGCCCATCAGGCCGCGCGCCAGGTACAGGGCTCGGCCGACGAACTCGCGGCACAGGCGCGGGGAATCCGGCACGAGGTCGCGGCGTTCTGCGAGCGTGTCGCGGCGGCCTGACGGCTACCAGCCCCGGCCAGGCCCCACCGCGCCGATGCTGAGCCAGGCCGCGAGCGTCGCGGCGATGTCGGCGAAGCTGTCCCGCCGGCCGAGCGGCGTCGTGGCGAGGCCCGGCCCGAAGGCGAGGATCGGGACATGCTCGCGGGTATGGTCCGTTCCGGGCCAGGTCGGGTCGTTGCCATGGTCGGCGGTGAGGACCGCGAGATCGCCCGGCCGCAGCGCCGCCTCCAGCCGCGGCAGCATCGCATCGAACGCCTCGAGCGCCGCCGCATAGCCCGGCACATCGCGACGATGGCCGTATTCCGTATCGAAATCGACCAGATTGACGAAGCAGAAGCCGCCATCCGGCAGCCGCTCCCAGGCGCCGAGCGCGGCATCGAACATCGCGGCGTTGCCGAAGGGTTTGATCTCCTCGGCCGTGGCGCGATGCGCGAAGATGTCGCCGATCTTGCCGACGGTGACGATCTTGCGTCCGCGCGCCGCCAGCCGATCAAGGAGCGTCTCGTCCGGTGGCGGAATGGCGAAGTCCTTGCGGTTGCCGGTGCGGGTGTAGCCGGTCTCCGCCGTGCCGATGAAGGGCCGCGCGATGACGCGCCCGATCCTCAGCGGATCGACCAGAACCCGCACCTTGCGGCACAGCGCATAAAGCCGCTCCAGCCCGAAATGCTCCTCATGCGCGGCGATCTGCAGCACGGAATCGACCGAGGTGTAGCAGATCGGCTTGCCCGTCGCGATGTGCTCCGAGGCCAGCTCGTCGATGATCGCGGTGCCCGAGGCGTGCCTGTTGCCGAGGATGCCGGGCAGTGCGCCGGCCTTGATGATCGCGGCGATCAGATCGGGCGGAAACGAGTTCTCCAGCGCGGTGAAATAGCCCCATTTGAACGACACCGGGCAGCCTGCGATCTCCCAATGGCCCGAAGGCGTATCCTTGCCCTGGCTCCTTTCGACGCCATAGCCCGGCCGCCCGCCCGGCACTGCCGGCTTCACGGCGGCGGCGAGGGGCTGGCCCGTGGAGGCTTCATAGGCATGGGCAAGGCCGAGCCGGACGAGATTGGGCAGGGCGAGCGGCCCCTTGCGCAGCCCTTCACGATCGCCGCGGCCATCGGCGCAAGCCTGTGCGATATGGCCGAGCGTGTCGGCGCCGGCATCGCCGTACAGATGTGCATCCTCGGCTCCGCCGCAGCCGACCGAATCGAGCACGATCAGGATCGCGCGGGCCATGCTCAGTCTCTCACCGCGGCGGTTCCCGCCGGTTCGAGGTTGAGCGCTGCCGCCAGCAGCGCCTGCGTATAGGCCTCGCGCGGCTGCGAGAAGATTGCCTCGGCCGGGCCTTCCTCGACGACCTTGCCGTTCTGCATCACCAGGACCCGGTGGGCCATGGCCCGCACGACCTTGAGGTCATGGCTGATGAAGAGGTAGCCGAGCCTGCGCCGCGCCTGGAGGTCGCGCAGCAATTCGACGATCTGGACCTGGACCGACATGTCGAGCGCCGAGGTCGGCTCGTCCAGCACGACGAATTTCGGATCGAGCGCCATGGCGCGCGCGATCGCGATGCGCTGGCGCTGGCCGCCCGAGAACTCGTGCGGATAGCGGTCCATGGCGGAAGGGTCGAGCCCAACATCGCTCAGCGCCTGCGCCACGACCTCCCGGCGCTCGGCATAGCTCTGCTGCGCCGCCTGGACGGTCAGCCCCTCGGCGACGATCTCCGCCACCGACATGCGCGGCGAGAGCGAGCCGTAAGGGTCCTGGAACACGACCTGCAGGTCCTTGCGCTTCGGCCGCACGGCCGAACTCGTCAGCCCGTCGATGCGGTCGCCGAGAAAGACGATAGGCCCTTCCGAAGAGATCAGCCGCAGGATGGCGAGCCCGAGTGTCGTCTTGCCCGAGCCGGATTCGCCGACGACGCCCAGCGTCTCGCCCTCCCGGACCTTCACCGCGATGCCGTCGACCGCCTTCACATGCCCGGTTGTCTTGCGCAGGAAGCCACTCTTGATCGGGAACCAGACCTTGATCGGCCCGGCCTCGACCAGCGTCGTGGCGTCGGCCGGCACGGGAGCCGGGCGGCCCTTGGGCTCGGCGGCGAGCAGGCGCTTCGTGTATTCGTGCTGCGGATTGCCGAAGATCTCGGAGACCGGACCCTGCTCGACGATCTGCCCCTTGAGCATGACGCCGACCCGGTCGGCGATCCGCCGGACGATGCCGAGATCATGCGTGATGAACAGCATCGCCATGCCGAGTCGGTTCTGCAGCTCCTTGAGCAGCTTCAGGATCTGCGCCTGCACAGTGACGTCGAGGGCCGTGGTCGGTTCGTCGGCGATCAGCAGATGCGGCTCGTTGGCGAGCGCCATCGCGATCATGACGCGCTGGCGCTGTCCGCCCGAGAGCTGGTGGGGGTAGGCGTCGAGGCGGCTGGCCGCATCGCGGATTCCGACGAGGTCGAGCAGTTCGAGGGTGCGCGCCCGCGCCCCGTCGCCGCGCAGCCCCTTGTGCAGTTCGAGGATCTCGCCGATCTGCCGCGCGATCGTATGCAGCGGGTTGAGCGAGGTCATCGGTTCCTGGAACACCATGGTGATGTCGTTGCCGCGTACCTTGCGCATCGCGTCCTCGTCGGCTGCAATCAGGTCCTGTCCCTCGAACATGACCTTGCCGGACGGATGGTAGGCCGAGGGGTAGTTCAGCAGCTTGAGGATCGAGAGCGCCGAAACCGACTTGCCGGAGCCGGACTCGCCGACGATCGCCAGCGTCTCGCCCTTGGCGATCTGGAACGAGACGTGGTCGACAGCCAACGTCTCGCGTCCGCCCTGGCGGAAAGCGACGGAGAGATCCTGGACGGAGAGGAGGGGGGAGGGGGTCATTGATGGATGACGGACTTCTCTGCGACCTTCACCAGTCGCTCGCTGACGTATTCAAAGTGTGTTTCGATGATTGTGTCGCCGGCGGCAATCCCCTCGAAGCTTTCGAGCGTGACCATCACCGGAGTTCCATTCGGAAAATTCCTGGAAATATCCGTCTCGAATTTGTCGGACGGATATCCGTGAACAACACGTCGTTGGAACGGTTCGCGCATCAGCCAACTCCCTCGACGTTGCTGCACTGGCCGACAATAGCTGTCACCAAGCTGGGAAAGAGCGTCACGAGAACGTCTTCCGCGGGTCGAACGCATCCCGGACCGCCTCGCCGATGAAGATCAGCAGCGACAGCATCAGCGCGATCACGACGAAGCCCGAGAGGCCGAGCCAGGGCGCCTGCAGGTTCGATTTGCCCTGCGCCAGCAGTTCTCCCAGCGAGGGCGAGCCAGGCGGCAGGCCGAAGCCGAGAAAATCGAGCGAGGTCAGGGTGGTGATCGAGCCGTTCAGGATGAACGGCAGGAAGGTCAGCGTCGCGACCATGGCGTTCGGCAGCAGGTGCTTGACCATGATGGCGCGGTTGGTCAGGCCGAGCGCGCGCGCCGCGCGGACATATTCGAAGTTTCGCGCCCGCAGGAATTCGGCCCGCACCACACCGACCAGCGCGACCCATGAGAACAAGAGCAGGATGCCGAGCAGCACGAAGAAGCTCGGCGTGATGATCGCCGCGACGATGATCAGCAGGTAGAGCGCCGGAATCGAGGTCCAGATCTCGATCACGCGCTGGAAGATCAGGTCGGTCCAGCCGCCGAAATAGCCCTGGATCGCGCCGGCCGCGATCCCGATCACCGAGGAGATGCCGCACAGGATCAGCCCGAACAGGATCGAGATTCGGAAGCCGTAGATCAGCCGCGCCACCACGTCGCGGCCCTGGTCGTCGGTGCCGAGCCAGTTCCATTCCAGGTCGCGGCAGCCCGTGCCGCCGATTCGCTCGGCGATGCCGCGGCACTGCTCGTCCTTGAGCATCCAGGTCGGCGGCGCCGGCGCCGGCACGGGCAGGTCGAGGTTGTGGGTGCGGTAGGAATAGCGGATCGGCGGCCAGATCGAAAAGCCGTTCTCGGCGATCTCCTTGGCGATGACGGGGTCGCGATAGTCGGTCGTTGCGAGGAAGCCGCCGAACTTCTCCTCCGGATAGTTCATGGCGACGGGAAACAGCCACTCGCCCTTGTAGCGGACGATCAGCGGCCGGTCGTTGGCGAGGAATTCCGCGAACAGCGTCAGCGCAAACAGCGTCAGGAAGATCCAGAGCGACCACCAGCCGCGCCGGTTCGCCTTGAAGTTGTTGAGCCGGCGCCGGTTGATCGGTGACAGCTTGAGCCAGCCCTGTTCGGCCTCGATCGGGGCGAGTGGTGCGTCGCTGCGCAGGGCGGCCGGCGGTGGGGCAATCAGCGTATCGCTCATCTCAGGTCTCCCGCGTCTCGAAATCGATGCGGGGATCGACCCAGGTGTAGGTCAGGTCGGTGACGAGATGGACGACGAGGCCGATCAGCGAAAAGATGTAGAGATTGGCGAAGACGACCGGGTAGTCGCGGTTGACGATGGCCTCGAACGACAACAACCCGAGCCCGTCGAGCGAGAAGATCGTCTCGATCAGAAGCGAGCCGGCAAACAGCGCATGCACGAAGGCGCCGGGGAAGCCCGCGATCACGATCAGCATGGCGTTGCGAAAGACATGGCCGTAGAGCACGCTGCGCTCGGACAGGCCCTTCATCCGCGCGGTCAGGACGTATTGCTTGCGGATCTCGTCGAGGAACGAGTTCTTGGTCAGCAGCGTCGAGGTGGCGAAGGCGCCGAGTGCCATCGCCGTGACCGGCAGGGTGATATGCCAGAGGTAATCGGCGATCTTTCCGAAGAAGCTCAGCTGCTCGAAATTGTCGGAATGGAGCCCGCGCAGCGGGAAGATCTGCCAGAACGAGCCGCCGGCGAAGAGCACAATCAGCAGGATCGCGAACAGGAAGCCCGGGATCGCATAGCCGACGATGACGACCGCGCTGGTCCAGGTGTCGAAACGCGAGCCGTCCTTCACCGCCTTGCGGATGCCGAGCGGGATCGAGATCGCATAGGACAAAAGCGTCATCCACAGGCCGAGCGAGATCGAGACCGGCAACTTCTCCTTGATCAGTTGCAGCACCGGCGCGTCGCGGAAATAGCTGCGGCCGAAATCGAAGCGGGCATAGTCGCCGAGCATCTTGAGGAAGCGCTCATGCGCAGGCTTGTCGAAGCCGAACTGCTTTTCCAGCTCCTTGATGAAGGCGGGGTCCAGCCCTTGCGCGCCGCGATAGGCCGAACCGGCATCCCCGGCCGCCTGGGCCCCGGCATCGCCGCCCGAGCCGCCGCCGACCCGGTCGGAGGCGCCGCTATTGGGGTTCTGGAGCTGCGAGATCACGCGCTCGACCGGCCCGCCCGGCGCGAACTGCACGATGACGAAGGAGATCAGCAGGATGCCGAACAGCGTCGGCACCATCAGGGCGAGACGCCGGGCGATGTAGCTCAGCATGCCGCCTTACGCCTTTCCGATCCGCTTCGCCTTCTCGGCGTCGTACCACCAGATCGAAGGCGCGCCCGAGCCGAATTTCGGCTTTGTCTGCGGCCGGTCGAACATGTCCCAATAGGCCAGCCATTCGGTCGGGTTCCACCACATCGGAATCCAGTAGCGCCCGGCCCGCAGCACGCGGTCGAGGCATTTGGCCGCGACCACGACCTCGGCATAGCTTTCGGCCTGACCGATCCGCTCGATCAGGGCGTCGATGGCGGGGTGGCTCACGCCGCCGACATTGCGCGAGCCGCGCGTCCGGGCAGCCTCCGAGCCATAGACGATGCGAAGCGAGTCGCTCGGGATCGAGCTGCCGCCCAGCGCCCGGCTGATGATGTCGAAATCGAACTCGTCGAGCCGGCGCTGATACTGCGCCGCATCGACGATGCGGGAGGTCGCGGTGATGCCGAGCCGCTTGAGATTGGCCTGGAAGGGCTGGGTGTGCGGTTGCAGGGCCGGCTGCGAGTCGAGGAATTCGATCTCGAAAGGCTGGCCGTTGGGCAGCTTCAGCACATGGCCGTCGCGCTTGCAGCCGGCGGCACGGAACATCTCGTCGGCGCGGCGCAACAGCGCCCGGTCGCTGCCGGAGCCATCCGAGACCGGCGGCAGGAAGGGCTCGCCGAAGACTTCGTCGGGGACCTGCCCGCGAAATGGCTCCAGCAGCGCCAATTCCTCGGGGGAGGGCCGGCCGAGCGCCTTGGAATCGGAGTTCTCGAAATAGGATGTCATCCGCGAGAAGGACGAGAACATGATGTTCCGGTTGGTCCACTCGAAGTCGAAGCACAGCCCGAGCGCCTCGCGGATGCGCGGATCGGCGAATTTCTCGCGGCGCAGATTGAAGATCCAGCCCTGCGAGCCGGTCGGGTCCGTCTTCGGCAGCCCCTCCTTCCGGACCTTGCCTTCATGGATAGCCGGAAAATCGTATCCCGTCGCCCAGATGCGTGAGGTGAACTCCTCCTGGAAAGTGATGACGCCGCTCTTGAAGGCTTCGAATGCGACCTGTCGGTCGCGGAAGTACTCCCAGCGTACCCGGTCGAAATTGTTGATGCCGATATTCACCGGCAGATCCTTGGCCCAGTAATCGGCCACACGCTCGAATTCGATGAAGCGGCCCTGCTCCAGCCGACCGACCTTGTAGGGGCCTGAGCCCAGCGGTGGCTCCAGCGTCGAGGCCTCGAAAGTCCGGGTCGACCAGAATTTCTCGGAGAAGACCGGCAGGCCCGCGACGATCAGATGCAGGTCCCGGCTGCGTTTCGGCGAGAGTTGCGCGACGAAGATGTCGGCGCTTTCCGCCGTCGCCGAAGCCAGCTCGTTCAGCATCAGCCGGTAGGAAGGGTGCCCCTTGGCCTTGAGCAGGTTCATGCTGAAGGCGACATCGGCGGCCGTCAGCCGGCTTCCGTCATGGAAGCGCGCCTCTTGCCGGAGCCGGAAGCGGTAGCTCAGCTTGTCCGGTGAGACGGTGACGCTCTTCGCCAGCAGCCCGTAAAGCGTGCCGGGTTCGTCGCCCGAGCCCGCCATCAGACTGTCGAAGCAGGCATCCATGCCCGCCGCGCCGTCGCCCTGCAGCACGAAGGTGTTCAGTGTGTTGAAGGTGTCGAAGCTCTGGTTGCCGCTGCCGCGCTTGATCTGGACGGTCAGCGTGCCGCCCCTGGGCGCCTTGGGGTTCACATAGGGGAAATGCGAGAAGTCCGGCGGCAGCCCCAGCTCGCCGAAGGTCGAGAGTCCGTGGACTTCGCCGGCCTGCGCGAAGGCACGCCCGCCCAGACCCGGCAATGCCGCTCCCGCTGCCGCCAGCACGCCGGCTTCCAGAACTCTGCGGCGGGTGATGCGGGTCGTCATCGTGTCGCGTCTCCTCGTCGGTCGGGCTTTCAGCGAATCGCCCTGCGTCATCTGACTCGCCCGGCGAGCGGGCGCAACCATGCCACTCGACGTCATGGTGGCGGCAACACCGTGGCGCACGCAAGCGAAACCCCGACAAAGCAAAAGCCGGGCACAAGGCCCGGCTTCACGAATTCATCAGCGCTGTCGAAAATGCCGCTCAGGGCTTGGGCCAGGGCTCAGGGCTTGGGCAAGGGCTTGGGAGCGTCGGCCAGCGTGTTGAGATAGGCGACGACATCGGCGCGGGTATCGGGCTTGCCGAGGCCGGCGAAGGCCATGATCGTGCCGGGCATGTAGGCCTTGGGGTTCTTCAGGAAGCCGTCGAGCTGTTCGGCCTCCCACTTCTCGCCCGACTTGGCCTTCATCGCGGCCGAATAGGCGAAACCGTCGACGCTGGCCTTGGGCCGGGCATAGACGTCGAAGAGATGCGGGCCGATCTTGTTGGCGCCGCCCTTCTCGAAGGTGTGACAGGCCTTGCAGGCGCCGACGGCCTTTTCGCCCTTGGCCGGATCGGCCTTGGCGAGACGCACCGCGATCGGCTCGTCGGCGACGGGGGCCGCCGCAGCGCCGCCAGCTGCCGCGAGCTCGGGAGTCGGCAGATCGAAGCCCGGCACGGCCGGCTTGTGCGGTGCGAAGACGATGCCGGCGATCATGTTCAGGCCCATCACCACCAGCAGCGTGGAGAGAGCCGCACCGGCGATCTTGTTGGTTTCGATATCCATCGTATCCGAACCCTCGGCCGCCGACGCCCTTGGCGCAGGAAGCAAGACAGCTTTAGGCCGGGCCTGGAAGCGCCGACACCCGAGCGTTGCTTAACCGCTTTGCGCGCTTCATTGCAACTCGTATAAGCACGCTCCGCTTTGAGACCTTTTGACGCTTGCTACGGCGCTGCGCGCGCAAGACCCACGCTGCAGCCGTTCACCGACGAGTTTCGCCGATTCCGATGTCAGACCCGCTGATCCTGATCCCCGCTCGCATGAAGGCCACGCGCTTTCCCGGCAAGCCACTGGCCGACATTCATGGCGAGCCGATGATCGTCCGGGTCTGGCGGCGCGCCGTCGCGGCCGATATCGGCCCCGTCGCGGTCGCGACGGATTCGGCCGACATCTGCGCCGTCGTCGAGGCGGCCGGGGGCCGTGCCGTGATGACGCGCACCGACCACCCCTCGGGCTCGGATCGCATCAAGGAGGCTGCCGACATCCTCGATCCGGAGGGGCGCCACGACGTCATCGTCAACGTCCAGGGCGATTTCCCGACGCTCGAACCTGTGGCGATCGCGGCAGCCATCACCCCACTCGCCGATGCCGAGGTCGACATTGCCACGCTCGTCGGCCTCATTACCGATGACGAGGAGAAGGCTGCGCCGAGCGTGGTCAAGCTGGTCGGCAGCCATGTCGCGCCGGACCGGCTCCGGGCGCTCTATTTCACGCGCGCGACCGCGCCTTACGGCGAGGGCCCGCTGTACCACCATGTCGGAATCTATGCCTACCGTCGCCCGGCGCTCGACCGTTTCGTCAGTCTGCCCCAGTCGGAGCTCGAAAAGCGCGAGAGCCTCGAGCAATTGCGCGCCCTCGAGGACGGCATGCGCATCGACGCGATGATCATCGACCACGTACCTCGCGGCGTCGACACCCCTCCCGATCTCGACCGCGCCCGCGCGGTCCTCGAAGCCCGCGCCGGAGCCTGAAGCCCATGTCAGTGATCGTGTCCTACCAGGGCGAGCCCGGCGCCTTCTCGTCGCAGGCCGCGCTGCAGGTCTTCCCGGATTGCGAGCTTCTGCCTTGCGCGACCTTCGAGGATGCGCTGGCCGCGGTCTCCGACGGCACGGCGCGTTACGGCATGATCCCGATCGACAACTCGATCGCCGGCCGCGTCGCCGACATCCATCATCTGCTGCCACGCTCGGGTCTGCACATCATCGGCGAGCATTTCCTGCCGATCCGCTTCCACCTGATGGCGGTGAAGGGCGCGACGTTGGCGACGCTGCAGACCGTGCAGAGCCACATCCATGCGCTCGGACAGTGCCGCAAGATCATCCGCAAGCTCGGCCTCAAGGCCGAGGTCGCCGCCGATACGGCAGGCTCGGCCCGTCAGGTCGCCGAGGCCGCCGATCTCAGCCGCGCGGCCATCGCGCCCCGCATCGCAGCCGAGGTCTACGGGCTCGAGATCCTGATGGAGGACATCGAGGACGAGAAGCACAACACCACCCGCTTCGTGATCCTGTCGAAATACCCGGAATTCGTGCGCCAGGGCGCCGCCAAGACGGTGACGACGCTGATCTTCCAGGTCCGCAACCTGCCGGCTGCGCTCTACAAGGCCATGGGCGGATTTGCGACGAACGGCATCAACATGACCAAGCTCGAGAGCTACATGGTCGACGGCCATTTCTCGGCGACGATGTTCTATGCCGATGTCGAAGGGCATCCGGACGATCCGGCGCTCCGCCGCGCGCTCGACGAGCTCGCCTTCTTCTCGAAGGAAGTGAAGATCCTCGGCGTCTATCCGGCCAACCCCTTCCGCGAGAGCTTCGCCGAGACGGGGGAGTAGCGGCGGAGCCCGGGGTCATGCCGCAAGCGACGCCCCGTGCCGGCGAGGCAAGCCTGCTGCTGCAGCTCGACCACATCAGCGTCGTCGCGCCGACCCTGGCCGAGGGCGTGTCGCATGTCAGGGCCTGCCTGGATCTGGATGTCCCGTTCGGACAGCACCACGGCTATATGGGCACCCACAACCACCTGTTGCAGCTTGGGGGCTCGGTCTATCTGGAGATCGTTGCCCTCGACCCCGACGGTCGCGCCCCCGGCCGTTCGCGCTGGTTCGGTCTGGACGATCGGGCGAATGTGAGGGCAGCCTGGGATGAGGGGCGGCGCCTGCGCGGCTGGGTCGCGCGGGTCGACGGCATCGACGCGGTCCTGGCCGGCCGCGAAACCGTCTTCGGCAGGAAGGTCGCGCTCCCCGTCCTTAATCCGTCTTTCGACTTCTCGATCCCCGAAGATGGCTCGCTGCCGCTCGACGGAGCGCTGCCCTCGCTCATCGACCGGCGCGGCAAGCCGCGCGCGATGGCGACGATGGCCGATCTTGGCGCAAGGTTGCGGTCTCTGGTGCTGGAGCATCCCGAGCCGGCGGCTGTCTCGCGGTTGTATCGGGAACTGACCATCGACCGTCCGCCTGACATCGTGACGGGGCCGAGCCTGCGTTATCGGGCGCGGATCGAAACGCCCGCAGGCCTGAAGGAATTGACCTAGACGGTTTCGCCTTCGACCGCCCAGGCCCTCAGCAGCGTGTTGGCGATGGCGAGGTGCTGCGGGCTGGTGAAGCCGTCCGGATGGGCGCCCTCCAGCATCTGGAGAGCCTCGTCGCGTGAGAACCAGCGGCCCGCCTCGAGCTCCGTCATGTCGAGCACGATGTCTTCGTTGAGCGCCGCTGCGATGCAGCCGATCATCAGCGAGGACGGGAACGGCCAGGGCTGCGAGGCGATGTAGCGGACGGTGCCGACGCGCAGACCCGCTTCCTCCCAGCTCTCGCGGCGCACGGCATCTTCGAAAGTCTCGCCGGGCTCGATGAAGCCGGCGATGCAGGAATACATCCCCGGCGCGAAACGGGCCTGCCGCGCCAGCAGGCAGTTGTCGCCGCGCGTCACCAGCATGATCACGACCGGATCGGTCCGTGGGAAGTGCTGGGCACCGCAGGCGCTGCATTCGCGCTTCCAGCCCGAGGCGCCGAGCGTGGTCGGCTGGCCGCACTGGGCGCAGAAGCGGTGGCGCGCATGCCAGTCGAGCAGCGCCTTGCCTTCGCCGAGCGGGCCGAGTTCGTCTTCGGGCACGAGGCGCTTCAGCGCCACCGAGCGCAGGTCGGTGACGAACAGCTCCGGCCGCTCCCGCAGCGGTTCGGCCTGGGCCCGGTCGAGCAGCCTGGCGAAGCGCGGGGCGCCGTCAGGGGAGAGGCCGAGGAAAGCCTCCTCCAGCCCGTCGCCCAGCAACTGCGTCTCGCCATGGCTGAACCAGACCGACAGCGCCTCGCCGTCGAGCCGCTTCAGGATCGGCGTCTCGCCGGCGACGACAGCGATCCGCGTATCGGAGCGATGGCGCAGCGCACTGACGGCGTCTGGCTTGTTGCGCAGATCCTCGCGGCGATCGAGCTTGTTGACCGCGAAGCCGGTGAGGGCCGAGCGTTCGCGAGGGCGGGAGGCGTCGTTCATGCCAACCGTCCTAAACCCGCGCTAGGCTTTCACGCAAGCGCGCTTCACGAGGCGCCCCGGCCGCGCAGCAGATGGACGATCGCCGAGAAGTCCGCTCCGCCTTCGCCCCAGGCATTGTGAAGCCCGTAGAGCTGCGTCGCGGCCGCTCCGAGCGGCGTCGAGGCACCGGCCGCCTGGGCGGCTTCCTGCGAGAGTTTGAGGTCCTTCAGCATCAGTGCGGAGGCGAAACCGGGCTTGTAGTCGTTGTTGGCCGGCGAGGTCGGCACCGGGCCCGGCACCGGGCAATAGGTCGTCAGCGACCAGCATTGTCCCGACGAGGTCGAGGCGACGTCGAACAGCGACTGATGCGAGAGGCCGAGCTTCTCGGCCAGCACGAAGGCCTCCGAGACGCCGATCATCGAGATGCCGAGAATCATGTTGTTGCAGATCTTGGCCGCCTGGCCGTTGCCGGCCGCGCCGCAATGGACGATTCGCCGCCCCATCGCCTTCAGGATCGGCTCGCCCAGCGCGAAGGCCTCGTCGGAGCCGCCGGCCATGAAGGTCAGCGTGCCGCCCGTGGCCCCGCCGACGCCGCCCGAGACCGGCGCGTCGAGCGACAGGCAGCCATGCTGCTCCGCCATCCCATGCGCCTTGCGGGCGCTCTCGACGTCGATGGTCGAGGAATCGATCAGGAGCGCACCCTTCTTCATATCGGGCAGGATGTCGGCCCAGACGGAGAGCACATGCTTGCCGGCCGGCAGCATCGTGACCACGACATCCGCCCCGGCGACGGCCTCTTTCGCCGAACCTGCGATGCCGACCCCGAGCGCGGCGGCGCCATCCTTCGATGCCTGCACGAGATCGAAGGCGCGGACCTCATGCCCGGCCTTGACGAGATTGCCGGCCATGGGGCCGCCCATATTGCCGAGGCCGATGAAGGCGATGCTGCTCATGGTCGTATCCTCTCGTTTTGTTCAGCCGTCATGGTCGGTCTTGAGCCGACCCTCTCTTGCTTGCGATTCTCGGGCGAAGCGCAGCGCAGGCCCGAGAATGATAACGCTCAATTCCCCTTCGCCCGGCCGACCAGCCCGCGCGCCACGATCATCCGCATCACCTCGTTGGTGCCTTCGAGGATCTGGTGGACGCGCAGGTCGCGGACGATCTTTTCGATGCCGTAATCGGCGAGATAGCCATAGCCGCCATGGATCTGCAGCGCCTGGTTGGCGACCTCGAAGCCGGTGTCGGTCGCGACACGCTTGGCCATGGCACAGAGCTTCGTCGCATCCGGCGCCTTGGCGTCGAGCGCAGCCGCCGCCCGCCACAGGAAGCTGCGCGCCGCCTCCAGCTCCGTCGCCATGTCTGCGAGCTTGAACTGCAGCGCCTGGAAATCGGCGATGCGTGCGCCGAAGGCCTTGCGCTCCTGGGCATAGGCGATCGATTTGTCGAGCGCGCCCTGTGCCCCGCCGAGCGAGCAGGCGCCGATATTGAGCCGCCCGCCATCGAGCCCGGCCATGGCGATCTTGAAGCCGATACCCTCGGGGCCCAGCCGGTTGGCCACGGGCACCCGGCAGTTCTCGAAGATCACAGCGCGCGTCGGCTGGGCGTTCCAGCCCATCTTCTTCTCGTTCGCCCCGAAGGAGAGGCCCGCCGTGCCCTTTTCGACGACGAGGGTCGAGATGCCGGACGGGCCGGCCTCGCCTGTGCGGACCATCACGACATAGATGTCGGAAACGCCGGCGCCCGAGATGAACTGCTTCTGCCCGTCGAGCACGTAATGGTCGCCGTCGAGCACCGCCTTCGTCTTCAGCGCGGCGGCATCCGAGCCCGCGCCGGGCTCGGTCAGGCAGTAGCTCGCCAGATGCTCCATCGTGCAGAGTTTCGGCAGGAAGGCCTTGCGCTGGTCCTCGGAGCCGTAGCGGTCGATCATCCACGCGCACATGTTGTGGATCGAGATATAGGCAGCGACCGTCGGGCAGCCGGTCGAGAGCGCCTCGAAGATCAGTGCCGCATCCAGCCGGGTCAGACCCGAACCGCCGACATCCTCGCTGATATAGATACCGCCCATGCCGAGTGCGGCGGCCGCACGCATCTCCTCGACCGGAAAATGCTTGTCCTCGTCCCAGCGCATCGCATGGGGGGCAAGCGTCTCGGTTGCGAACTCCTGGGCCATGTCGCGGATCGCGATCTGGTCCTCGCTCAGGGAAAACGGCGTCACGGTCGGCGCTCCTGACGTTGGTGGGCGCGCTGCGGCGCGGCTGGTCGCGTCGTGCGAAGCTCGGGGAAGGCCCCGGCATAGGGGCTGCTGTTGGTGCGGTGCGGGGATCGCGGCGAATCCAGTGTCACGAAATCCTCTGGCCCTGCTGCCTCGTTGGGGCGGCCGACGAAGACCCGCGGGCCGCGATCGGTCACCACGACGTCGCCATAGGCGACGTCGCCCGATGACAGAAACGTCTCGACGGTGACCGGCGGTGGCGGGGGGCGAGGCAGGCTTGCCGCCTGCTCCTGCCGCTGCCGGTTCTCCTCGCGAATCCGCTGGGCGAGGTCGCGGCTAAGCTTTTGCTTTTCCGCGATCTGATCGCGCCAGAGACGCTGGCACTGCACCTTCTCGGCCTCGGTCAGGATCAGCAGCTCGACCGTGCCTGTCTCGCAGACCGTCTCCGGCGCCACGCGCAGCGCGGCGTCGGTTTCCGCCTGCGCCGCGCTGGCACAGCAGAGGAGGCTCAGTATCGGCGCCATCATTCGCAGCCGCCGCCTCATGCCTCCTCCGGTCTGCGCCGTGTCAGCTCATCGTCGGGATGACGAAGCTCGCACCGTCCTTGATACCGCTGGGCCAGCGCGCCGTCACGGTCTTGGTCTTGGTGTAGAAGCGGATCGAGTCGGGTCCGTGCTGGTTCAGATCGCCGAAGGAGGAACGCTTCCAGCCGCCGAAGGTGTAATAGGCCAGCGGCACCGGGATCGGCACGTTGATGCCGACCATGCCGACCTGCACCTTGGAGGCGAAGTCGCGGGCCGCGTCGCCGTCTCGCGTGAAGATCGCGGTGCCGTTGCCGTATTCGTGGTCGTTGGTCAGCTTCAGCGCCTCGTCATAGCTCTCCGCGCGCAGCACGGAGAGGACGGGTCCGAAGATCTCCTCCTTGTAGATGCGCATGTCCTTGGTGACGTTGTCGAACAGGCAGCCGCCGACATAGAAGCCGTTCTCGTAGCCCTGCATCTTGAAGTCGCGGCCGTCGACCGCGAGCGTTGCACCTTCCTGGACGCCGAGCTCGATATAGGACCGGATCTTCTCTTCGGCCGCCTTGGTGACAACCGGGCCGTAATCGGCGGCCATGTCGGTCGAGGGGCCGATCTTGAGGGCCTCGACGCGCGGGATCAGGCGCTTCACCAGCTCGTCGGCGGTCGCCTTGCCGACCGGAACGGCAACCGAGATCGCCATGCAGCGCTCGCCGGCCGAGCCGTAGCCCGCGCCGATCAGCGCATCGACGGCCTGGTCCATATCGGCGTCGGGCATGATGACCATGTGGTTCTTCGCGCCACCGAAGCACTGCACGCGCTTACCGGCCGCGCAGCCGCGGGCGTAGATGTATTCCGCGATCGGGGTCGAGCCGACGAAGCCGACCGCCTTGATGTCGGGATCGTCGAGGATGGCGTCGACCGCGACCTTGTCGCCGTTGACGACGTTGAGGATGCCGGGAGGGCCGCCGGCCTCGATGAAGAGTTCGGCAAGGCGCATCGGCACGCCCGGATCGCGCTCGGAAGGCTTGAGAATGAAGGCGTTGCCGCAGGCGATCGCGGGGCCGAGCTTCCAGAGCGGGATCATCGCCGGGAAGTTGAACGGCGTGATGCCAGCGCAGACGCCGAGCGCCTGGCGCAGCGAATAGATGTCGATGCCCGGGCCGGCGCCGTCCGTGAACTCGCCCTTCATCAGGTTCGGTATGCCGAGCGAGAACTCGACGACCTCGACGCCGCGCTGGATGTCGCCCTTGGCATCGGGGATGGTCTTGCCATGCTCGCGGGCGAGCAGCTCGGCCAGCTCGTCGTTGTTCTGCGCGATCAGGTCGAGGAACTTCATCAGCACGCGGGCGCGGCGCTGCGGGTTGACGGCGGCCCATTTCGGCTGGGCTGCGGCGGCGTTCTCGACGGCGGCGCGCATTTCGGCGGCCGAGGCCAGCGCGACCTTGCCGATCACGCTGCCGTCCATCGGCTGGTAGATGTCGGCCGTGCGGCCCGAGGTTCCCGCGACATGCTTGCCGCCGATGAAATGCCCAACCTGACGCATCGCGCCCTCCCTACCAATGGTGATGTCTCGAAACTGCGCTCTCCCCTACCATTCACGTTTGCGCACGGCTATAGCGACCTTGGATCGAGCGCCGTGCAGAAATGCAAATATCGATCGAAGCAAACAGCGGTGAACGGAAACAGGGGAGGCGGCGGCCTTGGAGAGGTTCGACTGGGACGATCTGCGGTTCTTCCTTGCGGTGGCCCGTTCCGGCCGGTTGACAGCCGCCGCGCGCCGCCTCGGCGCCGATCATGCCACCGTTTCGCGCCGTGTCACCTCACTGGAGGACTCGCTCAAGGCCAAGCTCTTCGAGCGCCGCCCCCAGGGCTACACGCTAACGGCCCATGGCGAGCGGCTTTTGGCCAAGGCCGAAAGCATGGAAACCGAGGCGCTGGCGATCCAGAGCGATATCGGCGGCGCCGATATGGCGCTGGCCGGTACGGTCCGGATCGGCGCGCCGGACGGCTTCGGCACGACCTTCCTCGCGCCGCGGCTGGCGAAGCTCGGCCAAGCCTATCCCGGGCTCGAAATCCAGCTCATTGCCATGCCGCGCCTGCTTTCGCTGTCGAAGCGTGAGGCCGATGTCGCGATTACGCTCGCCCCGCCGAAGGAGGGCAAGGTCGTGGCGCGCAAGCTCTCCGACTACCGCCTCGGCCTCTACGCCGCGCAGACTTATCTGGATTCGATGCCGACCGTGACGAAGCCGGAGGATCTCTTCGCCCATCGCGTCGTTGGCTATATCGACGACCTGATCTTCACGCCCGAGCTCGACTATCTCGATGAGGTCGCCAAGGGCCTGCGCGCGCAGGTGCAGAGTTCGAGCGTGCTGGCGCAGATGAATGCGGTCGTCGGCGGTGCCGGCATCGGCGTCATCCACCATTTCATGGCGGAGGGCGAGCCGCGTCTGGTGCCGGTTCTGCCCGACACCGTCTCGATCACGCGTTCGTTCTGGCTTCTGGTCCACGCCGATCTAAAGGACGTTGCCCGCGTTCGCGCGATCGTCGATTTCATCGTGCGCGAGGCGAAGGCGAGCCGCCCGCTGCTGATGGGCGAGACCTCGGCCGTGGCCGGTCTTCAGGCCTGAACGCGGTTCCGCCCGGCCTGCTTGGCAGCATAGAGCGCCCGGTCGGCCTTGCGCAGCGCCAGGTCGAGGCTGTCGCTCGGCGCCATTTCGGCCAGCCCGATCGAGACTGTCAGGCCCAGCTTCAGATGACCGACCGCCATGCTCCGGCCCGCCACCCCGATCCGGATCTCTTCGATCAGCCTGGCGGCCTCCGGTTCGCCGATATTCGGCAGCAAAAGCGCGAATTCCTCGCCGCCCAGCCGGGCGAGGAGATGAGGCAGCCCGCCGAGCGATTCGCCGAGATGGCCGGCGAAGATGCGCAGCGCGTCGTCGCCGGCATCATGGCCGTGCTCGTCGTTCAGCAGCTTGAAATGGTCGATGTCGAGGATGGCGACGGAGGTCGGCTGGCTCGCCCGCCGCGCCTCGGCGACGAGCTTCGGCCCGCGCTCGAAGAAATAGCGGCGATTGAACAGCCCGGTGAGGTAGTCGCGCCAGGCGAGGTCGTGGAGCTGGCGCATCCGCAGCAGCGTCTCGGCATTCGAAGCGATCCGGCACTGCAGCTCCTCGAGCACGAAGGGCCGCGCGATGAAGTCGTGTGCGCCGGCTTTCAGAAAGCCCGCCGAGGTCGTACGGTCGGTCGAGGAGGAGATGCCGATCACGCGCACCTGCTCGGCCGGATAGCGGCGGCGGATACGGCGGGCCAGCTCGAAACCGTCCATGTCCGGCATGTTGTAGTCGGAGACGACGAGCCTGATCTCCTGGTCCTTTTCCAACATCGCCAGCGCATCGGCGCCGGAGCCGACTTCGACCACCGTGTATTGCTGGCTCGTCAGCATCTGGCCGAGCAGCCGGCGCGTCGTCGTCATGTCGTCGACGACGAGGATACGCGTCTCGCGATTGGTCAGCGCCCGCTTGACCGAGTTGACGAGGTTGCCGAGCGCGAACTCGGAATCCTTGAGCACATAGTCGAAGACCTCGCGCTCCATGATGCGGGCGCGCGTCGCAGTGTCGAAGGTGCCGGTGAAGACGATGCTCGGGATGCCGTGGCTGACAGTCCAGTCGAGAGCCTCGCCATTGGGCGCGTCGGGCAGGTTGAGGTCGACGACGGCGATCGCATAGCCCTCCTGGTCGCGCAGGATGGCGCTGCTGAGATCCTTCAGGCACCCGCAACTCGTGACCTTGAGACCGGTCTCCGCCTCGATCATCTGACGCAGGGCGATCGAAAAGGTCTTCGAATCCTCGACGACGAGAACCCTGCGTCTGTCCTGGGGGCGGAAGAGCGGCTGTCGTTCCGCAGTACGTTGAGTCATGGGTCCGTCCTGCAAGGCGCGTCCGCGCCAGGGTCCAGACGCGCCAGCCGCGTTCAGCCATCGCTGCACTGTCACGTCACAGTGCTCTAACCTCGATATTCTTAACGCTAGCTTGTGCTAACCGAGACAGCCAGCCCTTGCGGGACGCCGGGCGGCCATGCGTCAGATGCGCCAGGGCAGGACGTTCTGGGGCAGCCGCTTCGCCAGCAGGTCCAGCGTCAGCATGGCCAGCAGGATCACCGCCGAGGCGCTGATCGCGACCGCGGCGGCCTCGCCGGCAAGCCCCGCTTCCTTCAGCGAGAACAGGACGACGCCGAGCGTCTCCGTCCCCGACGACCAGAGCAGTGCGGAAACGGTGAGCTCGTTGAAGGCGACGAGGAAGACCATCAGCGCGCTGACCGTCGCGGCCGGCGCGAGGATCGGCGCGACGATGAAACGCAGCATCTGCCAGAGGGTGACCCCGTCGAGCCGCGCCGCCTCCTCGTGATGCGCCTCGATCTGCGCCATCGCGGCGACCGGAGCCTTGAGCGCGAGCGGCAGGAAACGGGCGATATAGGCGAACAGAATGATGAAGGGCGTCGCATAGATGCTGACGCCCAGCAGCGGCAGCGGCTTCAGGAACATCAGGATGCAGGCGATCGCGAGCACCACGCCGGGCAAGGCGTAAGGCAGCTCGATCACCACCTCGACGACGCGCCTGAACTTGCTCATGCGCCGTTCCAGCGCATAGGCGAAGGCGATCGAGACGAGGGCGAGGATCAACGCGGCGCTGCCGGCGAACAGGAAAGAGTTGCGGAAGGCGCGCATGGTCACGTCCTGCCGCAGCAGCACCTCGGCGAATTTGTCGAAGGTCAGGCTCTGCCAGCTCAGCGCGACACCGAGGGCCGGCGTCAGCGCCTCGCCGAGCAGTGCGAGGAAGGGCAGGCCGAGCTTGATCGCAAGCAGCAGCCAGAGCCCGGCCGTGACGAAGGGTCGCGCCCGCCCGAGCTGCCAGAAGGGCTGCAGAGGCCGCTCGATCTCGACCTTGCCGCCGGTTCGCCGCGTCGCCAGCATGCCGGCGGTGATGCCGAGCCCTGCCACCAGCGCGACCAGGATCGACAGCGCAGCGGCGTCGGGCAGTCCGGCCGGCCCGAAACTCGACAGGCGTCGATAGATCAGCGTCGGCAGCGTCAGGTAGTTCACCGGCAGGCCGAGCAGCGCCGGAATCCCGAAATTGCCGATGCCCGCGACGAAGGCGAGCAAGGCCGCCGCGACGATCTGCGGCCGGAGCACCGGCAGCAGGATGCGCGCGACGATGGTGCCGGCCCCGGCGCCTTCCATCTGGGCGGCTTCGATCAGGGATTGCGGCACGCTGCGCAGGCCCGTCCAGAGCGTGATCGCGACCAGCGGCGCGTGGTGCAACGCCATCACCAGCACGATGCCGCCGCGCCCCAGCAGCGGGTTCGGCGTTCCAGGCTCGGGCGACAGGCCGAGCAATCCGAGAATGGGTGAGTGCGGCGCGAACAGGCTGAGGAAGGCGAGTGCGGCGACCTGCGGCGCAATCATCATGGAGAAGATCAGCCCGAAGGCGATCGGCCGCTTGCCGCGGACATCGGTGATGCCGAGCAGGAGCGAGGCCGTCCCGCCGATCAGCAGCGCGCCCAGCGCCGACAGACCGGCCGTCTCGAGCGTGTGCAGGGTCGCGTTGACCGCCGCGCGGCTGCCGATCTCGGCCAGCGCCGCCTCGGGCGCGAACTGCCAGCCCGGAGCGAAGGCCGCGGCGGCCAGCCGCAGGAAGGGCAGGCCGCCGAACAGCAGCGCGCAGGCCGCCACCAGAACCGGCAGGCCGAAGCCCGCAGGAAGGCTCAGGCCCCGCCACGGCTGGCGGGGCCTGGTCTCTTGCCAAGCGCTGCCGGCAGCCAGCGTCACTCGAAGATCGCGCTGAAGCGCTTGCGCGAGGCGGCCTCGTCGGCCAGCGCCTTGGCGGCATCGAACGGCATCAGCTTGATCGCGGCGCGGTCGGGATAGCCGGCCGGCAGGGCGACGTCGGGATGGGCTGCGACATAGCCCTGCTTCAGCGCCAGCGCCTGACCGTCCTTGGAGAGCAGGAAGTCGACAAAGGCCTTGGCGGCTTCCGGGTTCTTCGTGGTCTTGAGGATCGCGACGGGCTCGCTGACCGCCGAGACGCCCTCGCTCGGGAAGACGAACTCCACCGGCGCGCCCTTGGCCTTCTCGCGGATCGGCATGAAGTCGACGATCATGCCGTAGAGTTTCTCGCCGGTCGCGACCTGGCGCAGGATGTCGCCATTGGCGCCGGCGGCGAGCGCGCCATTGGCCTTCAGCGCCTCGTAATAGCTCCAGCCGCCGGGCAGGGTTCCGGTCAGCGTGATCGTGTGGATCATCGCGGCGCCCGAGTTCAGCGGGCTCGGCATCGCCAGCAGGTTCTTGGCCTCGGGCTTGGTCAGGTCAAGCCAGCTCGTCGGCTTGAGCGCAGCCTTGGTGTTGTAGACGATTCCGGTGGTGATCAGCTTGGTGGCGAACCAGAATTTGGCAGGATCATGCACGCCGGCCGGATAGGCGGAGGTCTCGGCCTTGTCATGCGCCAGCAGCCGGTCCTCCTTCTTGAGGCCTTCCATCGTCACCGCATCGGCGATCAGCAGCAGGTCGGCCTGCGGCGCGCCGGCCTCGAACTCGGCCCGCAGCTTGGCCATGACGCGCGGCGTGCCGTCACGCACGAAGCTGATCTCGACCTTGGGATATTTCGCCTTGAAGGCATCGATCGTCTGCTGCGCGTCGGTGTTCGGCTGGCTCGTATAGAGCACCAGCTTTCCCTCGGCCGCCACGGCCGGGAGCGAACCCAGGGTGAGGGCGGCAGCGATGAATGCGATCGACGCCTTGGTACGCATGTGGATCTCCTGTGCGGATGCCCGGATCGGGGTCCGCGCTGGCGGTAGTCTGCGCATATGACAGATCGATGAAGTCCGCATCATCGATTGTGAGGTCACGGCGCGGGAAAAATGCACGGGTTCGTGCGGGGCTGCCCTGCCTTGGCTGGCTTGACCCTGCCGGCTCCGGGCCCCACCTTCCGGTTCTCCATGCCTCCGATCGCGACAGGATCGTCATGACCGCTTCCAAGCTCGACCAGCTCCGCAAGATGACCACGGTCGTCGCCGATACGGGTGATATCGAAGCGGTCCGGCGGCTCAAACCCGTCGACTGCACCACCAATCCGACGCTGATCCTGAAGGCGGTCGAGACGCCGGCCTATGCCGGCCTCGTCGATGAAGCGATCGCCTGGGGCAGGAAGGCCGGCGGTGGCGACAAGACCGTGCATGCGGTCTGCGACCGGCTCGCTGTCACCTTCGGTGCAGAGCTGACCCGGATCGTGCCGGGCCGCGTCTCGACCGAAGTCGATGCCGACCTCTCCTTCGACGCGAAGGCCACGATCGACAAGGCCCGGGCCATCATCGCCGCCTATAAGGAGCGCGGCATCGGGAAGGAGCGCATCCTGATCAAGATCGCCTCGACCTGGGAGGGCATCCAGGCCGCGAAGGTGCTGCAGGCGGAGGGCATCGACTGCAATCTGACGCTGCTGTTCGCGCTTCCGCAGGCGGTTGCCTGCGCCGATGCCGGGGCTTTCCTGATCTCGCCCTTCGTCGGTCGCATCCTCGACTGGCACGTCAAGGCCGGCGGTGGCCCCTACACCGCCGAGACCGATCCAGGCGTCGTCTCGGTCAAGGCGATCTACGCCTATTACAAGACCTATGGCATCGACACGGTGGTGATGGGCGCATCCTTCCGCAACACCGGCGAGATCGAGGCGCTGGCCGGCTGCGACCGGCTGACCATCGGTCCCGCGCTACTGGACGAGCTTGCGGCTGCGCAGGGCGATCTGCCGCGCCGACTGACCGCTGATGCGCCGGGCGAAGCCCCCGCCAGGCTCACGCTCGACGAGAAGGCCTTCCGCTTCGCCATGAACGAGGACGCGATGGGCACGGAGAAGCTGGCCGAGGGCATTCGCGGCTTCGTCAAGGATCTGCGCGGCCTGCGCAAGCTGGTGGCTGGAAAGCTGGTCTGAATGCTATGGGCTCGGGCGGCGAGTTGGCCGACGGCGTTGCCTGATCCATTGGCGTGGAAGGCCTGGCATTCACCTTTGCGTGTGCGTGGCAACCCGCCGCCGCTGCGCCATCATCGAGGCGCAGCCTGCACATCATGATACGCGGATCGATCATCGGCCTTGCCCTGCTCGCCGGAGGCGCGGCGCTCGCACAGACCCCCTGGTCGTTTCGACCCGGCGCGGCTGAGCTGGCTTTCGTTGCGAGGCGCTTCGGCGTGCCGGCCGCGTCGGGGCGTTTCCAACGCTATGAGGGCGTCGTCGCCCTGGATTTCGAGCGGCCCGAGCGGAGTCGTGTGCGCGTCCGGATCGAGGCCGCATCGCTTGAAACCGGCACGGCGCTCGTCGACGGGTTCATCAAGGGCGAAACGATGCTCGATGCCGCCCGCTTCCCCATAGCCAGCTTCGTTTCGGAGGAGGTCAGGCGCAGCGACGAGCGCAACCTCGTCATCCACGGGCAACTCACCATTCGATCGATCACACTCCCCGTCACCGCAACGGCGATTCTGGACGACGAGCCTGCAACGGCGCAGCGCAGCGCACGCTTGCCGTTCCATGCCACCGCGAGTTTCTCACGGTCGGCCTTTGATGTCGGCCGCGACGTCAACGTCGTCGACGATCAGGTCGAGATCACGATCAAGGGCACGATCTCGCGGTGAGCCTGACGAAGCCTTCGTGCTGGCACCCTGTGCTTGTCATCCTGCACTGGGCGACCGCGCTGCTGGTTCTGGGGCAGTACGGGCTTTCGCGCCTGATGCGGGATGAGACACGCGATCTGCTGGGCCGCTTTGCGCTCTACCAATGGCACAAGTCGATCGGCCTGACGGTCGCGGGGCTTGTCGCCTTGCGCCTTGCGCTGCGCCTGATCACGCCGGCGCCTGCACCCGCTGACCATATCGCGTGGCAGGGCTTCCTGGCGCGAGCGGTCCATCTCGGACTCTACGCCTGCCTTCTTGCCCTGCCGCTGACCGGGCTGCTGATGGTGTCAGCGGCTCCAATCCAGATTCCGACGCTTTATTTCGGCTGGTTCGGCATCCCTCACCCGATCGGCCCTGACAAGGGTACGTATGAGCTGATGCTGCGCCTGCACGAGCAGGTCTTCGACGTCATGACTCTGCTCGTGCTGGTCCACCTTGGCGGCGTCGCCGTCCATCACTTCGTCTGGCGTGACGGTCTGCCGCGCCGGATGTGGTTCACGCGCCGGGCCGATCGCCTGACAACAGAATAGCGGCTCAGAGCTTCGGCGCTGTCTCGGCCTGCGCCGTGACGGCGGGCTTCGGAGGAGCGGATACCGGGTCGAAGAAGCTCCGGCCACCGGCCGCGGCCGTCTCGAGTTGCTGCTTCCAGCCCTTGGCGTCCTTGCCGCCCAGTGCGGCGAAATCGGCGTGACGAAGCGTATCGCCGCCGCGACCCTGGTAGACCATCACGCCGTTGGCCGTGACGACGATGTCGCCGCGCCGCAGAGTCGGGTCGTGCAGATACCAGCTCGGGTCGGTCGCCGGGTCGAGCTGCACGACCGGCAGCTTGGGTTTCGTGGAAGTCTCGGCTGCCTTCGGACGCTGCATGCGCGGCTGTGTCGGCTCCTCATATTCGTAGATCGGCGTCGCGCGCAGGCGGGGGCCGCCGCCGAAGATCGCGCGTCCCAGTTCTTCGAACAGGTTCGCCGCCTGGGCGCCAGGGGCACCGGCGACGGCCATCGCCGCCACCATCCCGAACATCATCACGCGCCGCGCAGCCATCACCGTCGTCCTCTGCTCACCGACCTGCCGTCAGTTCAACGAGTGATGGTCGCAAAAGGTTCAGCGCAGGTTCACCGACGCGGTTAAGATTTTTTAAGCTGCTGCTTCCGGAGCGGCTCAGCCCTTCGCTGCCAGCGCTTCCGCCCTGATCGTCGACAGAGATTTTGCCGGCGTGATCGCCTCCGGATCGAGCAGGCAGTGGATGATCGCGGGCTTGCCCGAAGCGACCGCGCGCTCGAAGGCGGGGCCGAACGCAGCGGTCGTCTCGACACGCTCGCCATGCCCGCCGAACGCCTTCGCATAGGCGGCGAAATCGGGGTTCTTGAGCGTCGTCGCCGAAACGCGACCGGGGTAGTGCCTCTCCTGATGCATGCGAATCGTGCCGTACATGCCGTTGTCGACCACGATGACAATCACGGCGAGGTCGTATTGCACGGCGGTGGCAAAATCCTGTCCGTTCATCAGGAAGCAGCCATCGCCGGCAAAGGCGATCACGGTCCGCTCCGGAAACAGCCGCTTGGCGCCGATCGCCGCCGGCACACCATAGCCCATCGAGCCGGAGGTCGGCGCGAGCTGGGTCGCGAAGGTGTTGAAGCGGTGGAAGCGGTGCACCCAGGTCGCGTAATTGCCGGCACCGTTGCACATGATGGCGTCCTCGGGCAGATGCCGGCGCAACCACGTCACCATCTCGCCGGGATGGAAATCGCCCGCGACCGGGGCCGGCTGGCCGCTCCAGCCGAGATAGCTCTCATGCGCCTCGGCGGCAGCGCCGGCCCAGGGGATGTCCTGCGGCGGATGCACGGTCTCGAGCGCGGCGCAGAAGGCGGTCGGCGAGGCGTTGATCGCGAGCGAAGGCCGGTAGACCCGGCCGAGTTCCTCGGCATCGGGATGGACATGCACCAGCGGCCGGCCCGGATTGGGGATGCCGAACAGCGTGTAGGACTGGCTCGGCATTTCCGAAAGCCTGCCGCCGACGAGCAAGACGAGGTCGCTGTCCTGGATGCGCTTCAGCAGCTTCGGATTCGGGCCGATGCCGAGATCGCCGGCGAAGTTCGGATGGTCGGCCGGGAACAGCATCTGCCGGCGGAAGGACACCGCCACCGGCATGTCGAAGCGCTCGGCGAAGCGGGTGAAGCGCGCGATCGCCTGCGGGTCCCAGCGCGAGCCGCCGAGGATCGCAACCGGCGCCTTCGCCGCCCAGAGCCGTTTCTGCAGGTCGATGGTCTGCAGCAGCGAGGGGTGGGTCTCTGTGACCTGATAGGGCTCGGCGTCGGCGACATCGGCGAGGTCGGTGAGTACGTCCTCCGGCAGCGCGATCACGACCGGACCCGGCCGGCCTGCGGTCGCGACATGGAAGGCGCGGCTGATGATCTCGGGGATGCGCGCGGCATCGTCGATCTCGGTCGCCCATTTCGTCATGGTGCCGAAGACGGCGCGGTAGTCGAGTTCCTGGAAGGCCTCGCGTTCGCGCATGCCGCGTTCGATCTGCCCGACGAAGAGGATCAGCGGCGTCGAATCCTGGTCGGCGATATGGACGCCGGGCGAGGCGTTGGTGGCGCCGGGGCCGCGTGTCACGAAGCAGATGCCGGGCTTGCCGGTGAGCTTGCCGGCAGCCTCGGCCATCATGCAGGCGCCGCCCTCGGCCCGGCAGATGGTCACCTTCATGCTGGCGTCGTGCAGTGCGTCGAGCACGGCGAGATAGCTCTCGCCCGGCACGCAGAAGGCGTCGGTCGCGCCATGCAGGATGAGTTGGTCGACGAGGATTTGTCCGCCGGTGCGCATTGATGCCGTCATTGACCCTGTCCGTGAAACTTAGCTAAGTTGGTCATGTCGAATGATGAGCCGGAGGCCGCCATGACGCGCGTCACCATCCATGAGGCCAAGACCCATCTGTCACGCCTGCTCGAAGAGGTCGAGAAGGGCGGTGAGGTCGTGATTTCGCGGCGCGACAAGCCGATCGCACGGCTCGTGCCGATCGAGCAGAAACAGCCGGAGCGCAAGCCGGGGCGCATGAAGGGGCTGATCGATATCGGGCCTGAGTTCTTCGAGCCGCTCCCGGAGGAGGAGCTGCGGCTTTGTGAAGGTCGCGACGATTGAGACTTTTGCTCGATACGTCGGTGCTGATCTGGTGGGTGAATGACAGCGTTCGGTTGAGCCGGATTGCTCGAGAAGGCATTCGCGATGCCGAGACGGTCTTTGTCAGCGCGATCACGGCCATGGAGTTGTCGACAAAGCTCCGGATCGGAAAGCTCGATGAAGCACGATTGCTGGTCGAGGAGTTCGATAGCCGATGCGCGGACGAAGGTTTTGCCCTGCTCCCGCTGTCGCATAAGCACGGGCTCTTCGCAGGTTCGATCAACGCCGAGCCGCGCGACCCCATCGACCGGATGCTCGCTGCTCAAGCGATTATCGAGGATTTGACACTCGTCTCTTCCGACGTCGCTTTCGACGCGCTCGGCGCCCGTCGTCTCTGGTGAGTGGGCCATTCAGCCGCCTCCCCAGGCCGGATCGTTCAGGATCTCGTTCTCATGCTCGCCGAGGCGCGGGCTTGGACGCGGCGAGACCTGCCGGACCCCGTCCATCACGATCGGCGAGGCAACGGTCGGTATGGCGCCGGCCTTGGCGGCATCGCTTGCCAGATCGACCCGGATGCCGCGCGCCAGCACCTGCGGATCGGCAAAGACATCGTCGACGCCGTTGATCGGCCCGGCCGGCACGCCGACCTTTTCGAGCGCGGCCAGCAGATCGGCCTTGAGGTAGCGCTGGCAGAGCAGGTGCAGGCGCTCGGTCAGCGCGACGCGGTTCTTCACCCGCGAGCGGTTGTCGAGATAGTCCGGGTCGTCCGCCAGCGTGGTCTCGCCCAGCACCTCGCAGAGCTTGCGCCACTGCCCGTCGTTGCCGGTCGCGATGATGATGTGCCCGTCCGCGACCGGGAAGACGTCGTAGGGCACGATATTGGGATGGGCGTTGCCCAGCCGCGGTGGCGGATTGCCCGAAACGAGATAGTTCATCGCCTGATTGCCGAGCACGGCGACCTGCGCATCGAGAAGCGCCATGTCGAGGCTCGCGCCCTCGCCGGTGGCATCGCGTCGGCGCAGAGCCGAGAGGATGCCGACCGAGGCGTAAAGGCCGGTATAGATGTCGGCGACGGCATAGCCCGCCTTCATCGGTGCGCCGGTCGGTTCGCCGGTGACCGACATCGGCCCGCCCATCCCCTGGACGAGGAAGTCGTAACCGGCGCGCGGCGCGTAGGGGCCGGTCTGGCCGAAGCCAGTGACCGAGCAATAGATCAGCCGTGGGAATTCGGCGCGCAGCGAGGCGGCGTCGAGCCCGTATTTCTGCAAGCCCCCGACCTTGAAATTCTCGACCACGACATCGGCATGGGCAGCGAGACGGCGCACCAGCGCCTGGCCTTCGGGCGTGCGAAAATCGGCCGTGATCGAGCGCTTTCCCCGATTGGCGGAGTGAAAATAGGCGGCCGACAGGTTTTCGCCGTCGATACCTTCGACGAAGGGCGGCCCCCATTTGCGCGTGTCGTCGCCTTCCGGCGCCTCGACCTTGACGACATCGGCGCCGAGATCGGCCAGCAACTGCCCGATCCAGGGACCGGCGAGGATGCGCGCGAGTTCGAGGACGCGCAGGCCGGCAAGGGGAGGGGTGATCATGCGGTCATTCCGGCTTGGACACCGCCGTCATGGTCGGGCTTGACCCGACCATCTCAGGGGAAATTCGCTCGGGACGAGATGCCCGGGTCGAGCCCGGGCATGACGGAGAGGCTGAGGCTCAGAAGAACGCCTGCAGCCCGGTGACGGCCCGGCCGAGGATCAGAGCATGGACGTCATGCGTGCCCTCATAGGTGTTCACCGTCTCGAGGTTCGCGGCATGGCGCATCACATGATACTCGATCGAGATGCCGTTGCCGCCGTGCATGTCGCGGGCCTGGCGGGCGATGTCGAGCGCCTTGCCGCAATTGTTGCGCTTGACGAGCGAGATCATCTCCGGCGCCATCTTGCCATCGTCGAGCAGGCGCCCGACGCGAAGCGAGCCCTGCAGGCCGAGCGTGATCTCGGTCAGCATGTCCGCCAGCTTCTTCTGGTAGAGCTGCGTCTGGGCGAGGGGCTTGTTGAACTGCTTGCGGTCGAGCCCATATTGGCGCGCCCGGTGGAAGCAGTCCTCGGCGGCGCCCATCACACCCCAGGAGATGCCGTAGCGGGCGCGGTTGAGGCAGCCGAACGGCCCCTTCAGCCCCGAGACGTTCGGCAGCAGGTTCTCCTCGGGAACGATGACGCCGTCCATGACGACCTCGCCGGTGATCGAGGCGCGCAACGAGAGCTTGCCCCCGATCTTCGGCGCGGAGAGGCCCTTCATGCCCTTTTCGAGGATGAAGCCGCGAATCTGGTTGTCATGCGCGGCCGACTTCGCCCAGACGACGAAGACGTCGGCGATCGGCGAGTTCGAGATCCACATCTTCGAGCCGGTCAGGCGGTACCCGTCAGCGACCTTCTCGGCGCGGGTCTTCATGCCGGCGGGATCGGAGCCGGCATCGGGCTCGGTCAGGCCGAAGCAACCGACCCATTCGCCCGAGCCAAGCTTCGGCAGATACTTCTTGCGCTGGCTCTCGTCGCCATAGGCGTAGATCGGATACATCACCAGCGAGGACTGCACGGACATCATCGAGCGATAGCCGGAATCCACCCGCTCGACCTCGCGGGCGACCAGCCCATAGGAGACGTAGTTGGCGCCGGCGCAGCCATAATCCTCGGGGACGGTGACGCCTAGCAGCCCGAGCTCGCCCATCTCGTTGAAGATCGAGCGGTCGGTCTTCTCATCGAGATAGGCTTCCGAAACGCGCGGCTGCAGCTTTTCCTGCGCATAGGCGCGGGCCGTGTCGCGGATCAGCCGCTCATCCTCGCTGAGCTGCTCGTCGAGCAGGAAGGCGTCGTCCCAGGTGAACTCAGTCAGCTTGTGGCTGGCGCTGTGGCTGCGGGCGGCTTCTGCCATGGCTCTGATCCTTCCCTCGTCTCGTTCAACCGCGCATCGCGCGATCGTAAGGCGTCATTCCCGGGCTTGTCCCGAGAATCTCGCGGCCAGCTAGCTGGTCACGAGATGGCCGGGGCAGGCCCGACCATAACGGCCTGTATCACGCATCCACATCGAAGCTGACGCCCTGCGCCAGCGGCAATGTCGTGCCGTAGTTGAGCGTATTCGTAGCGCGGCGCATATAGGCTTTCCACGCATCCGAGCCGGCCTCGCGGCCGCCGCCGGTTTCCTTCTCGCCGCCGAACGCGCCGCCGATCTCGGCGCCCGACGGGCCGATATTGACGTTGGCGATGCCGCAATCCGAACCCTCGCCCGAGACGAAGATCTCGGCCTCGCGCATGTCGAGCGTGAAGATCGAGGAGGACAGCCCGGCGCCGACGGCGTTCTGGATCGCGATCGCCTCGGCCAGGGTCTTGTACTTCATCACATAGAGGATCGGCGCGAAGGTCTCGCGCTCGACCGGGCCGGTCTGCGACGGCATCTCGACGATGGCCGGCCGGACATAGAAGCCGCCCGCGCCGACCTTCACTTGCTCTCCGCCATGCACGGTGCCGCCGGCTGCTTTCGCTTCGGCGAGCGCGGCCTGCATGCCCTTGAAAGCGGCCTCGTCGACCAGCGGGCCGACCAGCACACCGGCCTCGCGCGGATCGCCGATCTTCACCGAGCCGTAGACCTTGATCAGCTTCGGCACGAGCGCGTCATAGACGCTCTCGTGCACGATCAGGCGGCGCAGCGTCGTGCAGCGCTGGCCGGCGGTGCCCATCGCCGCAAAGGCGATGCCGCGCAGCGCGAGGTCGAGATCTGCTGAGGGCGCGACGATCGCAGCGTTGTTGCCGCCGAGTTCGAGGATGGCGCGGGCGAATCGGGAAGCGAGCTTCTGGCCGACCTCCTTGCCCATCCGGGTCGAGCCCGTCGCCGAGACGACCGGGACGCGATGGTCCGAAACGAGGATGTCGCCGATCTCGCGGCCGCCGATCAGGATCTCCGAGAGGCCGGCCGGCGCCTCGGGGCCGAAGCGCTTCATCGCCTTCTCGACGATGGCCTGCACGGCGATGCCGGTCAGCGGGGTCTTCTCGGACGGCTTCCAGACCACGGCGTCGCCGCAGACGAAGGCGAGTGCCGCATTCCAGCACCAGACCGCGACGGGGAAGTTGAAGGCCGAGATGACGCCGCAGACGCCAAGCGGATGCCAGGTTTCCATCATGCGGTGGTTGGGGCGTTCGGTCGCGATGGTCAGGCCATAGAGCTGGCGCGACAGGCCGACCGCGAAGTCGCAGATGTCGATCATCTCCTGGACCTCACCGAGGCCCTCGGAAACGACCTTGCCGGCTTCGAGCGTCACCAGCAGGCCGAGATCGGTCTTGGCGGCGCGCAGCTCCTCGCCAAGCAGGCGCACGAACTCGCCACGGCGCGGGGCCGGCACCTTGCGCCAGGCGAGGAAGGCAGCCTGTGCGCGGCCGATCGCGGCCTCTGCCTCGGCCGGGCTGGTCTCCTTCAGGGTCGCGACGATCTCAGCCGTGATCGGCGAATGGGCGGTCAGGCCCTTCGCGGCGAAGACGGCGTCGCTGACGCCGAGGCGCTTGAGCAGCGCGAGCGCATCCTTGGGCAGGGGAGAGATCATGACGGAACCTGACGTTTCTTCGATGAGACAAAAGCCCTCATCCTGAAGCGCCGACTCAAGTCCGCGTTGCAGGATGAGGGCTCGGATGGATTTGAGCCATCCAGATCGAGCCCGGACAATGCCCCCTTCCGCCCTGTCCCGGCAACCGATATGTTCTCACGACTTGATGAGAATAAATCATGGATTTCGAGATCGTTCCCGGCCGTCTTTCGGTTCCGTCCCTGTCGGCGCTGGCAGCCTTCGAGGCGGCGGCGCGCCATGGCAGTTTCACGCGTGCGGCCGAGGAACTCAACCTGACTCAAGGCGCGGTCAGCCGGCAGGTGGCGCATCTCGAGAAGGTGCTGGGCGTCGGCCTGTTCCAGCGCGTCAGGCAGCGCGTCAGCCTGACACCGGCTGGCGCCGCCTATGCGGCCGACATCCGCGACGGGCTCTCGCGGCTGGCGGCGGCGACGGTCTCGACCATGGCTTTCCGGGGCGCCGCGGGCGTGCTCAATCTGGCCATCCTGCCCACCTTCGGAACACGCTGGCTGATCCCGCGTCTGCCGCGTTTCACCGAGGCTCATCCCGGCATCACCATCAATTTCACCACCAAACTCGTGCCCTTCGACTTCGGCCGCGAGCAACTCGACGCCGCGATCCATTTTGGTGATCCGGTCTGGGCCGGGTCGCGGCTGCACCGGCTGATGGGCGAGGAGATCGTGCCTGTGGCCGCCCCCTCGCTCGTCGCCCGCCTCGGCATGAGCGACCCCGCCGACATGCTGCGTGCGCCGCTCTTGCAGCAGTCGACACGCCCACGCGCCTGGGCCGACTGGCTGGAACAGCAGGGCCTGCCGCCGCAGCGCGCCTTGATGGGGCCGCGCTTCGAGCAGTTCGCCATGGTCTCGCAAGCGGCTGTCGCAGGCCTTGGCCTCGCCATCGTGCCGCGCTTCCTGATCGAGGAGGAGTTGCGCTCCGGTTCGCTGGTGATCCCGTTCGACCGGCCGCTGACCGGCTCGGAAGGCTATTATCTGGTCTATCCGGAGACGCGCGCCGAGCTTCCCGCTGTGATCGCCTTTCGTGACTGGCTGCTGGGCGAGTGCGCCGCGGCAAGCTGACTCGACAAGCGCCCTCAGGCGCGCCATTCATGCGCGGAGTTCACTAACCGCCGTGCGGTCTGCGCCCGGCTCACGCCATCGGACCCGCCATGTCGTCTTCACCCGAAAGCGCCGACGTCGTCATCTGCGGGGGCGGCGCCATCGGCTCCTCCGTCGCCTACCATCTCGCAGCCGACCCCGGCTTCACCGGCAAGGTCGTCGTGGTCGAGAAGGATCCGACCTACCGGCTGGCCGCATCGGCGCTGTCGGCGGCCTCGATCCGCCAGCAATATTCGAGCGCCGTGAACATCCGCATCTCGCTGCACGGCATCGATTTCATGCGCAACATCGGCAGCCATCTCGCCGTCGATGGCGATGTCCCGACGATCGACCTGCACGAGGGCGGATATCTTTATCTAGCTGGCGAGGAGGGCGCGCCGGTTCTGGCCGCCAGCCAGGCGCTGCAGGCTGCCGAGGGCGCCGATATCGCGCTTTATGCTGCACCCATGCTGCGCAGCAAATTCTCCTGGCTGAACACGGAGGACATCGCCTGCGGCACCTATGGCGTCAGCGGCGAAGGCTGGTTCGACGGTTGGGCCGTGTTGCAAGCGTTTCGCAAAAAGGCCCGCTCGCTGGGCGTCGAATACCGCCAGGGCGAGATCGCCCGCTATGTGGCCGAGGCCGGCCGTGTCGTGGCCGTCGAACTGACCGATGGCAGCCGCATCGCCTGCGGCGCGGCAGTCAACGCCTCGGGCACGCATGGTGCAAAGCTCGCGGCGACGGCCGGCATCGCGATCCCGGTGCGGTCGATGAAGCGTTATGTCTTCTCCTTTCTCTGCAAGGGCGAGGTCGACAATTGCCCGCTGCTGATCGACCGGACCGGCGCCTGGTGCCGGCCCGAGGGCAAGCGCGGCAGCGACGGTCAGCTCTTCATCGGCAGTTGCTCCCCGCTCAGCCCGGAGCAGGACCAGGAATGGATCGAGACCGAACCTTCGGTCGAGGATGTCAACTGGGCCTTCTTCGAGGAGGCGGTCTGGCCGGCGCTTGCCCATCGCATTCCGGCCTTCGAGCAGATCAGGCCGGGCCGCGCCTGGGCCGGCCCCTATGACATGAACGAGCTCGACCATAACGCCATCATCGGCCCGGCCGTCGGGCTCGGGGGGCTCTATCTCGCCAACGGCTTCTCCGGCCATGGCCTGCAGCAGGCGCCGGCGGTCGGGCGCGGGCTCGCCGAGCACATCCTGCATGGCGCCTATCGCACGCTCGATCTTGCCGATCTCGGCCATGAGCGCATCGTCGAAGGCCGGCCGCTGCTGGAAGCGAACATCATTTGAGGCGCACATGTCCGCCTTGCGCGATGGGAGGGGCCCGCACGTGCGGGTTTTCAAGCGAACTTGCGGATTGTCCAGGAGCAGCAGGCATGATCGACACGGCCTATGTCCGCACCATGGCGCATTACAACGCCTGGCAGAACGACAGCCTCTACGCAGCCGCGGCAACACGCGACGACGCCGCGCGGCGGCGGGATTGCGGCGCGTTCTTCAAGTCGATCCATGGCACCCTCTGTCATCTGCTCTGGGCCGACCAGATGTGGCTCTCGCGGTTTGCCGGCACACCGAAGCCTGGTGTCGGTATCCACGACTCGGCCGGACTGGTCACGAGCTGGGACGACCTCGTCGTCGAACGGAAGGCCTTCGACCGGACGATCACGGACTGGGCGGCCGGCCTCTCCCAGGACTGGCTGGCGGGCGACCTGACCTGGTTTTCCGGCGCGACACAGCGCGAGATGCGCAAGCCGGTCGGGCTCCTCGTGACCCACATGTTCAACCACCAGACGCATCATCGCGGCCAAATCCATGCGATGCTGACGGCGGCGGGCGCGAAGCCGGAGGATACCGACCTGATGCTGATCGACGTGGTGCGTTGAGACGACCGCGATCAGACTGACACGGCCTCTTCGTTCCCGACCGTCCGCGAGCGGCTCCGGCTCCCTGCCGTCGTCCGGCCGTCCTTGCCGTCGGCATGGTCGGGCGGTACGGCGGCAGTCGCATTCTGGCTGAGTTTCTGGAACAGCCCGAGCCCGACCATCGCCGTCACCGCGAGGAACATCAGCAAGCCGGGATAGATGATGTTCCCCATCGTCTCGCGCGAGGTCTTGGCGATCAGCACGAGCGATTCCAGGCTCAGCGCGACGATCATGATCGTCATGAACTTGGTCAGCGAGCCGCGCGCCTCGGCCGGGCGCCGCAACTCGCGATCGGCGACGACCTCCTCCTCGAACAGGAACTTGCCGACATCGGCGACGGCGACCGCGATGATGATCAGGCCGATGCCGTCCAGCATCGTCTCCAGCGCGTTGTCGCCGGTCCAGTAGCCTGTCGCGGTGCGCCAGACGGCGACGCCGATCAGCAGGATCGCTGCGGCGAGCAGCGTGAAGGCGATCACCGTGTAGAGAATGCGGCTGAACAGCGTCATCGAAAATCCCCCCGACCCCGGACCCCGGCTCAGGACAGACAACCGCCCTGACAGCGCACGGTTCCCTTGCGGGAGGCGGCGCAGGCGCGGCGCGGAGACCCGCTATGCCTGCGCGGCGATTGTGCCTTGCCGCGCCATCTGCGAAGCGGGGAACGTTCAGGAGCCGCGCCATGCCCGACATCACCCAGCTTGCCGCTTTCGCACTGATCTGCCTCGGCATGGTGATCACGCCCGGTCCCAACATGCTCTATCTGATCTCGCGCTCGATCGCGCAGGGGCGCGTGGCCGGGCTGATCTCCCTCGGCGGCGTTGCGCTCGGCTTCGTCGTCTACATGCTGAGCGCCGCCTTCGGCATCACGGCGCTGCTCTTCGCGGTGCCTTATGCCTATGACGCACTGCGCATCGGCGGCGCGCTCTATCTCTTCTGGCTCGCCTGGCAGGCGGTGCGGCCGGGCGGCAGCTCGCCCTTCCAGGTTCGCAACCTGCCCTTCGATCGCCCGCGCAAGCTGTTTGCCATGGGCTTCCTGACCAGCATGCTCAACCCCAAGATCGCCATGCTCTATCTGGCGCTGTTGCCGCAGTTCATCGACCCGGCGGCAGGCGGCGTGCTCGGCCAGTCGCTGGCGCTCGGCTCGGTCCAGATCGCGATCAGCGTCACCGTGAACGCGATGATCGCCTGCGCGGCTGGCGCGATCGCGGTGTTCCTGCGCGAGAGGCCTGCCTGGTCCCTGGCCCAGCGCTGGCTGATGGGCACGATGCTCGGCGGCTTCGCGATCAAGATGGCGACCGCGGCGCAGCGCTAAGGCGGCAAGCACGATGGCACAGCCGCAAGCGCCTGAAGGGGCCACGCCGGTCCCGGGATTGGCCGGACTCTTCACGGGCTTCCTGAAAATCGGCTTGATGGGCTTTGGCGGCGTCGGGCCCATCGCCCGGCATGTCATCGTGACCGAACGCGGCTGGCTCGATGATCGCGCCTATGCGCAACTGCTCGGCGTTTGCCAGGCGCTGCCCGGCGCCAACACCGTCAATGCCGCCGTCATGATCGGCGACCGCTACCGGGGCGCCCTGGGGGCACTGACCTGCGTCGTCGCGCTGATGGCGGTGCCACTGTTCTGCCTCGTCGGCCTCGCCACGCTCTACGATGCGGTTGCCGACAAGCCCTGGGCGCAGGTCGCCCTGACCGGCGCGGCCGCGAGCGCCGCCGGCTTGATCACCGGAACCGCCGCGCGGCTGCTCACGCGTGCCGAACTCGCGCTCTGGGGCTGGGCACTGGCCGCCGCCGCCTTCCTCTCGGTCGGGGTTCTGAGGCTGCCGCTGCTGGCGACGCTCCTCGTCCTGATCCCGGTCTCCATCGTGGCGGCGACGCTGGCTGCGAGGCGGCGCTGATGGAACGCAGCATTCTCGGGCAGATCGTCCTGCTGTTCGGCACGCTCTCGCTGATCGCTGTCGGCGGCGCGAATGTCCTGGTGCCGGAAATCCATCGCCAGGCCGTCGGCATCATGGGCTGGATGAACGACGCGACCTTCGCGCGGCTGCTGGCGATCGTCCAGACAGCGCCGGGTCCGAACGTCATGCTCGCCAGCATCATCGGCTGGCATGTCGCCGGATTGGCCGGGCTGGTCGCGGCGACCATCGCCATCCTGCTTCCATCCTCGCTGATCGCCTTCGTCTGCAGTCGCGGGCTGGCGCGCTTCTCCGATCGTTCGGCGGTCAAGATCATGACCATCGCCCTCGTGCCGATCGCGCTCGGGCTGATGCTGGCGAGCGGCATGGTCGCCACGCTCGCCGCCGGCGCGGGCGTGCTCGGCTTCGTCATAACCGCCACGACCATGCTCCTGACGCTGCGCACCAGCCTCAATCCGCTGGTTTCCATGCTGGCGGGAACACTCGTCTACGTCACGGCCTGGCTTCTCGGCCTCGTCTGAGACAGCTAGCGGGCCGGCGGCAAGGCGATGATGTCGGTGCGAATGGACGCGATGAACGGCGCGCCGGCGTCGCGCCCGACCTCGGTCAGCACCGCGCCGAGTGCCTCGAAATCCTGCCGCCGGGGCGAGCTGCGCCTCCAGACCAGCCCGATCGCCCGGCTCGGGCCGGGGGCTGCGAAACGAAACAGCTTCACCGGCATGTCGGGCCGGAGCTCGATGGCCAGCGCCATCGCCGGCATCAGCGTCGTGCCGAAGCCGTTGGCGACCATCTGCATGATCGTCGCCAGGCTGGAGGCGCCGTATTGCCGCCGCGAGCCGCTGCGGGCCGGGCCGCAGAAGCTCAGCGCCTGGTCGCGCAGGCAGTGCCCTTCCTCGAGAAGCAGCAGGTTGTCGCCCGAGAGCGCCTCCTGGGGGGTGAAGCCGGCGACGTTCGCACCGGCCTCGGAGGGCATCACGAGCAGGAACGGATCGTCGAACAGCGGCAGCGTCTCCAGCCCGGCGCGATCGACCGGCAGCGACATCAGCGCGACGTCCAGCCGTCCGTCCGCGAGCTCGTCGAGCAAGGTGTTGGTCTGCGATTCGCGCAGGCGAAGGCCGAGCGCGGGATGGCGCCGCTGCAGCATCGGCAATGCCGCCGGCAGCAGATAGGGCGCGATCGAGGGAATCACGCCGAGGTCGAGATCGCCGCTGAGCAGGTTCGGCCGATGGCGCGCATGGTCGACGAGGTCGCTGGCCTCCAGCAGGATGCGCCGCGCCCGCTCCGCGATCTCGCGGCCGGTTTCGGTCAGTGCGATCGCGCCGCGCTGGCGTTCGACGAGCTGGCAGTCGAGTTGCGCTTCCAGCTCCTGGATCTGCAGTGACAGTGCCGGCTGGCTGACATGGCACTCCTGCGCTGCCCGCCCGAAATGCCGGTGCCGCGCGACGGCGGCGAAATAGCGGAGCTGTTTCAAGGTGATCATATCGATTTGATAAACTTATCGTCGATGCCCGTAAACAGTATTGGACATCATCGTCGCAAAGCGCTGTTAGTTCGACCAATTCGAAATTGGGCAGGGCGGATGCCGCCCGGCGAATGGTGGAGGACAACATGTCGAAGACGATGACCACGACGGCCGGCGCGCCGATTCCCGACAACCAGAATTCGATCACCGCCGGCGAGCGCGGGCCCGTCCTGATGCAGGATTACCAGCTCATCGAGAAGCTGGCCCACCAGAACCGCGAGCGCATCCCGGAGCGCGCCGTCCACGCCAAGGGCTGGGGCGCGCATGGCACGCTGAAGATCACCGGCGACATCTCGAAATACACCAAGGCCAAGGCGCTGCAGCCGGGCACCGAGACCCCGCTGATCCTGCGCTTCTCGACCGTCGCGGGCGAAATGGGCGCGGCCGACGCCGAGCGCGACGTGCGCGGCTTCGCGATCAAGTTCTATACGCCCGAAGGCAACTGGGACCTCGTCGGCAACAACACGCCGGTCTTCTTCGTGCGCGACCCGGTGAAGTTTCCGGATTTCATCCATACCCAGAAGCGCCACCCCAAGACCAACATGCGCTCCCCCACCGCGATGTGGGACTTCTGGTCGCTGAGCCCTGAGAGCCTGCACCAGGTCACCATCCTGATGTCGGATCGCGGCCTGCCGACCGATGTGCGCCACATCAACGGCTACGGTTCGCACACCTATTCGTTCTGGAACGACAATGGCGAGCGCTACTGGGTGAAATTCCACTTCAAGAGCCTGCAGGGCCACAAGCACTGGACCAACGAGGAGGCCGAGAAGGTCGTCGGCAAGACCCGTGAATCCACCCAGGAGGACCTGTTCAACGCGCTGGAGCGCGGCGAATTCCCGAAATGGAAGGTGCAGGTCCAGATCATGCCGGAGCTGGACGCTGACAAGACGTCCTACAACCCCTTCGACCTGACCAAGGTCTGGCCGCATGCCGACTATCCGCCGATCGACATCGGCGTGATGGAGCTGAACCGCAATCCGGAGAACTATTTCGCCGAGATCGAGAACGCCGCCTTCTCGCCGTCGAACATCGTGCCCGGCATCGGCTTCTCGCCCGACAAGATGCTGCAGGCCCGCGTCTTCTCCTATGCCGACGCCCATCGCCACCGGCTCGGCACGCATTACGAGAACATTCCGGTCAACCAGCCGAAGAACCCGGTTCATCACTACCATCGCGACGGTCAGATGAACACGTATGGCGGCATCCGCACCGGCAACCCGAACGCCTATTACGAGCCGAACTCCTTCGGCGGTCCGGTCGAGGCGCCTGCCGCCAAGGAGCCGCCGCTGAAGATCTCGGGCGATGCGGATCGCTACAACCACCGCATCGGCAATGACGACTATTCGCAGCCCCGCGCACTCTTCAACCTGTTCGACGCCGGCCAGAAGGAGCGCCTGTTCTCGAACATCGCCGCGGCGATGGGCGGCATCCCGCGCGACATCGAGGATCGCCAGCTCGCCCATTTCGACAAGGTCCATCCGGACTATGGCAACGGCGTGCGGCGCGCGCTCGCCGAGGCCGACGGGACCGAGCGCCCGGCCATCTCGGTGACCCCCAACACGCCGCAGCAGGCGGCCGAATAAGCCGGCGCCACAGCGCGCAGGATACTGCACGCGATGCTGCAAGAGGCCCGCCCGCTGTCGCAGGCGGGCCTTTTTTCGTGAACCGGACGAGGCCGGGCCGCGACACGGAAATGCAGGGTGAGCGGCCCGGCATGACGCCTTCCTGCGGCTCATGTTAGGTTGTCCGGGCGTAAGCTGGCGCAAGCCGGGCATGAGGGAGATGGCAGATGGCCTGCTCGTTCTCGCGGATCGGATGGCTGGCCGGGCTGAGCCTGTCGCTCGCCACAGCCTGGGGCCCGGCCCCCTCCCTGGCCCAGAAGGCGGAGACGGTCGCGCTCTGCAAGGCCGAGAAGACCGAAAGGGCCATTGCGGCCTGCACGACCGTCCTGAAAGGGCGGGGCGACCAGAAGCTGAAGGCTTCAGCGCTGCTGAGCCGCGCCCAGGCCTACTGGGCTCTCGAGCGCCTGCCCGAAGCCGAGAAGGACTATAGCGAGGCGATCCGGCTGGTGCCGAATTTCGGCGCGCTCTACCGCGACCGGGCTCAAATCCGCTTCGGCCTCGGCAACCGGCAGGGCGCGATGGCGGACTTCACGATCGCCCTCGAAAAAGACCCCTTCGACGCCGACAACCACGCCAATCGCGGCTATCTCAAGCTGATGCAGTATGACTTTGCCGGCGCGGGCGAGGACTTGCGCAAGGGGCTTTTCTGGCAAAAGGGCCACCCGCGCAGCGAATACATGCTGGGGCTGCTGCACTACTCCACCGGGCGTTACAGCGAGGCCGTCACGCAGATCGACAAGGCCCGCGCCGTGGGCTTTCGCGGCAGCGAGGCCTTCATCACCAGGGCCCGCAGCCTCTATTATCTCGGCACCTTCGCGTCGGCGGAAACGGAGGCGACCGAGGGCCTGAAGACCTTCCCGGCGCAGTATGATCTGACCGAGATTCGCGCCCGGGCGAGGCGCGCGCGCCGCGCGTTTGCTGAAGCGCTCGCCGATGCGGACGCCGTCGTGCAGGCGGCGCCGAAATATGGCCGTGCCTATGCGACGCGCGCCGCCGTCAGGTTCGCGATGAAGGATATCGCCGGTGCGACGGCGGATGTCGATACGGCGATCGGGCTCGATCCGGCCCTGTTCGATGCCCATGAGGTCATGGCCGACATCCTGCTCGCCTCGGGCAACGAGGCCGCCGCCCGCTCGGTGCTCGCGAAATCGGCGGCCCGCACCGATGCGAAGATGGCGTATGACGAGGCCTCGCGCGCTCGCCATGCGGCGAGGGTCGCGGAGCTCGACAAGCCCAAGCCGATCCTCGTCACCGACCTCGACGAAGCCGAGCTGAAGACGCGCTGCGGCAAGCCCGACGATCCGCTCCGGATGCAGAGCTGCGACAGGCTGGTCGCACTCGCGACCACGCCACAGGCCAAAGCGGACATGCTGATCCTGCGTTCGCAGGCGCGGCCCTATGGCGAGCGTCTCGGCGATCTCGATCTCGCCGTGGCGGCTGCGCCAGATTATCTGGTCGCGACGATTGCCCGGGCGCGCGACCACCTGGCGTCATACCGATATGACGACGATCTGAAGCCCTATGACCGGGCCTGGGCCGATGCCGACAGTGCGGTGCGTCGCGCGGCCTCCGGGTCGGACGAGCGAAGCGATGCGCTGATGGTGCGTGCGATCGCCTCGCACGGGAAAGCCGACTACGAGGCGGCGATCGTTGACCTGACGGAGCTCGTCGCGATCAACGCTTCCGAGCCCTATGCCCTCGAAATGCGGGGCTCGGCCCTGTTGATGGCGGGCAGACCTGCCGATGCGTTGGCCGATCTGAGGGAAATGCGCCGCATCATCACCGATAAGCGGCGTGTTTTCTTGCAGAGAGACGATTTCGTGCTGGCCCTCATCGAGAGCGGCACGATCGACGAGGCGCTGGCCGAGATCGAGGCCTGGAAGCGGGATGATCCCGGTGGGTCGTTTGCGCGCGAGGCGCTGCACGCGCGCGCCTTGCTCGCACGCGGCGATATCGCTGAAGCGCGCGAGGTCGCCGCGGCTGCGGTCGCCGGGAATCGGTTGAACCTCGGGGCCCTTGCCGTCCGGGGCATCGCCTCCGCCCGGCTTGGCAGCGCGCTCGATGCGGTGTCCGACATCAGCGCCGTGATCGATGCGGCGGGGGCAAGCCCGGTCAGGGCGGCCACGAGCGGCATGACGCCGGGACATATGGCGGAACTCTTCCTGCATCGCGGGCTCGCGCGCCTGCAACTAAACCAGACGAACGCGGCCCGGGCCGATTTCGGCGAGACGATCCGGCGCGCGCCCGATCTCGCCAGGCCCTATGCCGAGCGGGCCCGTCTCGGGCTGAGAGCCGACAATCCAGCCGCGCTGACCGATATCGCCATGGCGCTCCGCATCGAGCCCAACGAGCCGCGTTGGCAGGCCCTGGCCGCGCGCATCAATCTGGCGACGGGTGACAACGCCGCTGCCGAGCGCTTCGCCGGCGCGGCGCTCGGCGCTCCAACGCCCGAGCCGGATCTGCTGCTGCTGCGCGCCAAAGCGAGGCTCGGCCTCGGCAAGTTCGGCGAGGCGGTGCAGGACGCGACCGCGCGGCTGGCCGCGGTTCCCGCCGACACCGACGCGCTGCTGGTCCGTGTCGAGGCGCGGATGGGGCAGGGAGATCTCAAGGCGGCACTCGCAGATGCCGAGGCGGCGCGCGTCGTGCGCGGCGGCGATGCCCGCATCCTGCTCGCTTTGGCCGAGCTGAAGGCGCGCGCCGGCGATGCGCCGGGCGCGATCGGCACTTTCGAGGAAGCCGCGACCAAACCGGATGCGGCCTTGCAGGCGAACAAGCGCCTGGGCGACCTCTATGCCGGCATTGCCTCCGACCAACTGGCGCTGGGTTACTATGCCAAGGCGATCGAGCAGCCGGCCCGCCGGCCGGACGACGAGGCGCTCCGTGCGGCTGCCCGCACGGCCCGCGACGCCCTGATCCGCAAGATGGCCGCGCCGAAATAGGATGGCCGCGCCGAAACAGGATGGCGGCGCCGGGATGGCGTGCTCCGCACTTTTTGCGCAGGTCCGCGCGCGCCGCTGCGCTACCGGGGGCGCGCGTCCTTGTCTAAGCTCGCACCAGTCCCGTCCGGAACCATGAGAACGAGCGATGAGCGATTTGACGCCTGAGGAAGCCAAGGTCACCGCCTGGCTCGCCGGTCGCAAGGAGGCGATGGTCGCGCTGCTGCGCGAGATGGTGGACACCGATTCAGGATCCTACGACAAGGCCGGCGTCGACCGGGCCGGGCAGGTCATCGCCCGCTTCCATCAGGCGAACGGGCTCGAGGTCGAGATCATCCCCGACACCCGCTATGGCGATGCGGTCAAGGCACGGCTGCCGAACCCGACTGCCAACGACCAGCGCCCGGTCCTGCTGCTCGGCCATCGCGACACGGTGTTCCCCCAGGGCGAGCCGACGCGCCGTCCCTTCACGGTCAAGGCCGGCCGCGCCTACGGGCCGGGCGTCGCCGACATGAAGGCCGGCCTCGTCATCGAGGCCTTCGTCGCCGCTGCCTTCGCCGAATGCGGCGGGCTGTCGTCGCCGCTGACGATGCTGACGACCAGCGACGAGGAGATCGGCTCGCCATCCTCGCGCCCGGTCATCGAGGCCGCCGCGCGGGAAGCGCGCTGTGTCTTCAACGCCGAGCCCAGCCGCCTGCCGGCCGGCACCGAATTCGCCCGTGACCAGCGCCAGTCGGTGACCAGCGGCCGCAAGGGCGGCGTCTTCATGCGTGCCGAATTCACTGGCAAGCCGGCCCATTCGGGTGCGAATTACGAGAAGGGCGCCTCCGCCATCGTCGATCTCGGGCACAAGATCCCGAAGCTCCAGGGCCTCACCGATCTGGCGAAGGGTGTCACCGTCAATGTCGGGCTGATCGGCGGCGGCCAGACCGTCAACACCGTCGCGCCCAGCGCCTGGTGCGAGATCGACCTGCGCTATGTCACCGCTGCGCAGCGCAGCGAACTCGTCGCCGCGATCCGCGCCATCGTCGAGACTCCGGTCGTGGCCGACACCAGCGCGAAGCTGTCGATCAAGGGCGAGTTCCTGCCGCTGGAGGGCACGGCCGAATCGCAGAAGCTGTTCGAGACCTATCGCGAGGCGGCGGCCGGCTTCGGCATCGCGACCATCGCGGAGTTCACCGGCGGTTGCGCCGATTCGGGCTTCACCGCCGCGCAGGGCACTCCGACGCTCTGCAGCGTCGGCCCGATCGGCGGCATGGCTCATACGCCCGACGAGTTCCTGGAGGTCGAGAGTATCGTGCCTGCCTCACAGACGCTGGCGCTGTCCGTGATGCGCGCGGCGAAGCTGATGGAGTGACGGCGTTCGGGCAAGCCCTGCACGTCATGGTCGTCCTTGTGGCGACCATCCATGTCTTCGCTGATCGAGCGTTGTGTTCAAGACGTGGGTGCTCGGGACAAGCCCGAGCATGACGGGCCGGAGCGCCGGTCAGAAGAAAGGCGTCAGAACGCCTCTTCCCAGTTCCGGCTGATGCGCATCGCCGAATTGATCATTCCGACATGGGAATAGGTCTGCGGGAAATTGCCCCAGAGCTCGCCGGTATGCAGATCGGCATCCTCGGAGAGCAGGCCGAAGCTGTTGCGCCGCTGCAGGATGCGCCCGAACAGCGCCTTGGCCTCGTCGCGCCGGCCGATCGCATGCAGCGCATCGACATACCAGAACGCGCAGATCAGGAAGCCGGTGTGCATGAAGCCGAAATCGTCCTGCGTCGCATAGCGCAGCAGCAGGTCGCCGCGGGTCAGGTCGCGGCCGATCGCCTCGACGGTGGCGATGAAGCGCGGATCGTCCGCCTTCAGGAAGCCGAGTTCCGCGACCAGCAGCAGCGTCGCGTCGAGCTCGGTGCCGCCGAAGGTCGAGACCAGATGACCCTTCTCCTCGTTCCAGATGCGTTCGAGGATGACGGCCTTGAGCCGCTTGGACTCGCTTTTCCAATAGTCCTTGCGCTCGCCGCGCCCGAGCGTTCCGGCGATGCGCGCGAGCCGGTCGCAGGCCGCCCAGCACATCACGCTGGAAAAGGAATGGACCGCCTCCTTTTCACGGAGCTCCCAGGGGCCGGCATCGGGCTTGTCGAAATAGGCGATGGCGAGCTCGCCCATGCGTTCGAGCTGTCCGAATAGCGCCTCCTTGCCAGGCTGGATCAGCCGCTGGTCGAAGAAGGAATGCGTCGCCGCCAGCACGACCGCGCCATAGCCGTCGTTCTGGATCTGCGTCGCGGCCCCGTTTCCGAAGCGAACGGGCTGATGGCCGCGATAGCCCGACAGATTGGCCGATTCGAATTCGTCGAGCGCACCGCCCCGCGTGATCGGGTAGAGCGGCGGCAGATGCTCCGCACCGCTTTCGGAAAAGGTGTCGACGATGTTGGTGATGAAGCCGAGGTAATCCTCCATCGTCCGCGTCGTGCCGAGCCGGTTGAGGGCGTGGACGACAAAATAGGCGTCGCGCAGCCAGCAGAAGCGGTAGTCCCAGTTGCGCTGCGTGCCCGGCGCCTCCGGAATCGAGGTTGTGAGCGCGGCGACGATCGCGCCGGTCTCCTCGAAGGCGCACAGCTTCAGCGTGATCGCGGCGCGGATGACCTCGCGCTGGTACTCGAAGGGAAGCGACAGTGAGCGCACCCAGTCGCGCCAGTAATCCGTGGTCTTGTCGAGGAACTCGCGCGAGGTTTCCTCGATCTCGGCGCGCAACGCCTCGTCGGAGCCGATGAAGAAGGAGAACGGACGGTCGACCGCGAAGGGCACGCTATCGACCACATAGGAGATCGGCGCATCGGTCGTCAGCCGGATGGTCTGGTCGGCGCCGACGAAGCGGACATGGTTCGACCCGCGCGTGATCTCGTCGGGCTCCTCGCCGAGCCCGAGGCAGGGCTTGACGACGACGCGGATGCGCGGCCGGCCCGAGATTCTGCGGACGCGACGCACGAGCTGGGGCGGGCGGAAGAAGCGCTCATAGCGCACGAAGCGCGGCGCGAAGTCGAGGATCTCGATGGCGTTGCCCTGGTCGTCGGAGAGCACCGAGGACAGGATAGCGGTGTTGTCGAGATAGCTCTGCTCGCACAGCGTCATGCCGACGAGTTCGATCGCGAACACGCCCTTGCGGGGCATGGCATCGCCATCCTCGGCCTGATTGTCGATCAGCGCGCAGAAGACGGGATCGCGGTCGAAGCGCGGGAAGCAGCCCCAGACGATGCGCGCGCGCCGGTCGATGAGCGCCGCAATCGAGCAGTTGCCGATCACGCCGAGGTCGAGCGAGGCGGAATGCAGCCCCGCGGCCGTCGTCGTCGAAACTGTCATCGTTATCCTTGTGAGAAACTGGAGGTGGTCAGGCTGCCGCGCTCGGCGGCATCGAGCAGAATACGGCGCAGCGCCGTCGGCGAATCGATGCGCAGTTTCGCCAGGGTCTCGCCATCGCCGATCCGGATCGAGAGCCCGCCGAGCGTGTTCACGGCTTCGAAGCCGTGCTCGTCGGTGATGTCGTCGCCGATGAACACCGGCAGGCGCCCGGCATAGGGCGCCAACTGCATCAACTGGGTGATGGCCGAGCCCTTGCTGGCATGGGCGGGGACGAGTTCCGCGACGGACTTGCCCTCCTGCAACCGGATCGCCGGTCCCATCCGGGCGGCGACAGCGCGCATCAGCGCGAGCGCCTCGTCCTGCAATTGCGGCGCGAGCCGCCAGTGCAGCGCGACCGAGATGCGCTTGTCCTCGACGATGATCCCGACATGGCTGTTGGCGAACCGCACGAGATCGCGCAAGGCGCTGCGCATCGTATCGGGCACCTCGGCCTGTGCGCGGATTTCGCCATCGAGCCGGATCTGGGCGCCATGCAGGGCGGCCGCGTCGAAGCGGTAGGGCTCGAGCGCCGCGTCGAGGAAGGAAACCGGCCGGCCCGAGACCAGGGCGAGCGCGCCGCCGAGCGTCTGCCGCAGGGCATCGAGGGCCATCGGAACCCGCCTGTCGAGCCTGACCTCGTCTGGGGACGGGGCGATCTCCACCAGCGTCCCGTCGAAGTCGAGGAACAGGGCGATGTCGTGCTCTGGCGCAGGCACCGCGCCTCCAGCCAGGTCACGGATATCGCTTGCGGTGGCGGGGTCGATCAACGTCATCATCTGAGCCTGTCTGGCCAACAAAGCCGGCGGAAACGCGGCGCCGGGGTCATGCCAATCCTCTTCTTCGGCGCCGCCGCCGGCCGGCACTGCGAGGTCTGTTCTCGAACTCGCCACATTCTGCCTTCAGCTTGCCGCCAGCGCCTCGTTTTTAACGCAAGGCCGACATCGCGTCGCCGAAGATCGGCGCGCGTCCATGGAAACATTACGCTCCCAGCGCCGTTCTGTTCCTGTCCCGGCGTCGAATTTTGGACACCTGCCCGATTTGGCATCGACTGCATATCGACTTCATCAGGAGAACCGTCCCGCCATGCGTCTTGTCATCGTCTCCAACCGAGTCACGATCCCCGAACGCCACGAGAAGGCAGCGGCCGGCGGACTGGCGGTGGCGTTGCGCGAGGCACTCGAACAGCATGGCGGGCTCTGGTTCGGCTGGAGCGGCGGCGTCAGCGAGGCGTCGGCGCCGCCGTCGGTCGTCCAGCGCGGCCGGGTCTCCTACGCGGTCACCGACCTGACGGAAGCGGAGCGCCAATCCTATTATCTGGGCTTCTCGAACCGCGCACTCTGGCCGCTGATGCATTATCGGCTTGGGTTGACCGAATTCTCGCGGGCCGACTATGCCGGCTATCTCGCGGTCAACCGGCGCTTCGCCAAGGCGCTGATGGCGATGCTGCAGCCCGACGACGTCATCTGGATCCACGACTACCATCTGATCCCGCTGGCCGCCGAATTACGCCGCCGCGGCGTCACCAACCGCATCGGCTATTTCCATCATATTCCCTGGCCGCCGGCCGAGGTCTTCGGCGCCTTGCCCTTCGCCGCGACGCTGGCCAGCACGATTGCCGCATATGATCTCGTCGGCATGCAGACCTCGATCGACGTCAACAACCTGATCGGCGGCCTCGTTTCCATGTGTGGGGCCAGGAGCGACGGGCGGCGGGTCCGGGTCGGGCGCCGCGAGACCGTCGTGCAGGCCTTCCCGATCGGCATTGATGTCGATGCCTTCCGCAAGCTTGCGGCGGCGTCCGTGCGCTCGGCCACGACCCCGCTCAAGACGACGCGCCAGTCGCTCGGCGAGCGCAAGCTCGTCATCGGCGTCGACCGGCTCGACTATTCCAAGGGCATCGTCCAGCGTCTCGAGGCTTTCGGCCAGTTCCTGCGCAGTCACCCCGACCAGCGCGGCCGCGTCGGCATGCTCCAGATCGCGCCGCCCTCGCGCTCGGACGTGCCCGAATACGCCGAACTCGACCGGCAATCGGACGAGGTCGCAGGGCGCCTCAATGCCGCGCTCGGGGAATTCGACTGGACGCCGATCCGCGTGGTCAAGAAGGCCTATTCCCGCAACGCCCTGGCCGGCTTCTATCGCCGGGCCCAGGTCGGGCTGGTCACACCGATGCGCGACGGCATGAACCTCGTTGCGAAGGAATATGTCGCTGCCCAGGATCCGGCCGACCCCGGCGTGCTCGTGCTATCGCGCTTCGCCGGCGCGGCACAGCAGATGGGCGAGGCGTTGATCGTCAATCCCTTCGACACCCATGAGGTCGCGGAAGCGATCCGCACGGCCCTGGCGATGCCGAAATCCGAGCGCATCCGCCGCTTCGAGCGCCTCTATGCGACGATCGACGCGACCGATATCGGCTGGTGGACACGGCGCTATCTCGCCGCGCTGTCGGGAACCGACATCGCGCAGCCCGACATCATGCCGCCAATCGCGGCAAAGCCGAAGCCGGCCGCACCCGCCCGCAAGGACAAGACTGCGAGGACGGCGGCGCCCAAACCCCGGCCTTCGAAGGCGCCGGCTGCCAAGGGCGCCGCAGCCTCGGCTTCCGCCACCCGGGCGCCTGGGACGCGTGCCGCTCCGTCGGCCGCCACGCCGGCGCAGTCCTGACGCAGCCCCCGTCTCCGGAAGACTATTCTCCGAAGTCCCGACAACCGGGCGCTTTCCTTTCCCTTTGTGGTTGTGGGCCTTGCCGAGGATGGCATTCGCTCGCTAGAAGGCCGGGAATGCCGAGAGCGCTTGCGACTCGGCCGTGACAAGTGTCTGGTCTGCGATGGACATCGGCCGCGAGGGTTGAAACGGCAGGCGGAGGAATTTTGATCGATGCGAGGCGCTCACGGAGGATCGGGCGTTCTGCTGCGCCGCCTCCGTGAGGTCATGGCGGCGTCGATCAGCCCGCAGGAGCGGCTGGATCGGCTTGTCGTCCTGATCGCGGGCAATCTCGTCGCCGAGGTCTGCTCGGTCTACGTCCTGCGCGAGGACGGCTCTCTCGAACTCTACGCGACCGAAGGCCTCAACCGCGAGGCCGTGCATCTCACCACCATGCGCGCCGGCGAGGGCCTCGTCGGCCTGATCGCGCGCGAGGCCGAGCCGGTCGTGCTGTCCGACGCGCAAAACCACCCGGCCTTCTCCTATCGTCCGGAGACGGGCGAGGAGATCTATCGTTCCTGGCTTGGCGTGCCGATCCTGCGCGGCGGTGCGGTGATGGGCGTCCTCGTCATCCAGAACCGGGCGACCCGCCACTATACGGAAGAGGAGGTCGAGAGCCTCCAGACCACCGCCATGATCATGGCGGAGATGATCGCGGCCGGCGGCCTGAAATCGCTCGCCGCGCCGGGCGCTGCGATCGGGCTCGATCGGCCGATCCACGGCATCGGCGTGGCGCTGGCCGATGGCGTCGGCCTCGGCCACGCTGTCCTGCACGAACCGCGCGTCGCCATCACCAATCTCATCGCCGAGAATCCGGCGGGCGAGGTCAATCGCCTCGAAGCCGCCATCGCCGAGATGCGGACCTCGATCGACGAACTGATCGAGCGCGGCGACGTCGCCCATACCGGCGAGCATCGCGACGTGCTCGAAACCTTCCGCATGTTCGCCCATGATCAGGGCTGGCTGCGCCGCATGCGCGAGGTCGTGCTGACCGGCCTGACCGCTGAGGCGGCAGTCGAGCGCGTCCAGTCCGATACGCGCGCCAAGATGCTGCGCCAGACCGACCCTTATCTGCGCGAGCGCCTGCACGATCTCGATGATCTCGCGAACCGGCTGCTGCGTACATTGGTCGGCAAGGCCAACGGCGTCGCCCGCGAGGAGCTGCCCGAGAACGCCATCCTGATCGCCCGCTCGATGGGTCCCGCCGCGCTGCTGGACTATGATCGCGCCCATCTGCGCGGTCTGGTGCTGGAGGAGGGCGGGCCGACCAGCCACATCGCCATCGTCGCGCGCGCGCTCGGCATTCCGGCCGTCGGCGAGATCGTCAACGCGACGGCGCTGATCCAGTCGGGCGATGCCGTCATCGTCGATGGCCAGGCCGGTGCGGTGCAGATCCGCCCGCAGCCCGATGTCGAGAACGCCTACAAGGACAAGGCGCGGCTGCGGGCCCGCAAGCAGGAGCAGTACCGCAAGCTCAAGAGCCAGCCCTCTGTCACGAAGGACCGCGTCCCGATCGTGCTCCAGATCAATGCCGGCCTCCTCGTCGACATGCCGAATCTGGAGGCCACGGCGGCCGCCGGCATCGGCCTGTTCCGGACCGAGCTGCAATTCATGGTGGCCGAGCACATGCCGACCACCAGCGAGCAGCAGGCGCTTTATGCCGCGGTGCTCGACGAGGCGCAGGGCCGGCCCGTGACCTTCCGGACGCTCGATATCGGCGGTGACAAGGTGCTGCCCTATATGGAGCGCATCGAGGAGGAGAATCCGGCGCTGGGCTGGCGCGCCATCCGCATCGGGCTGGACAAGCCGCGGTTGCTGCGCGCGCAGGTCCGGGCGCTGCTGCGCGCGGGCTCCGGCCGCGACCTGAAGATCATGCTGCCGATGATCGCGACGGTGGACGAGTTCCAGCGCGCCCGCACCATCGTCCGCCGGGAACGGGCGATGCTCGAAAAGCAGGGTCAGGTGCCGCCGCTCAGCCTCCAGCTCGGCGTGATGGTCGAGGTGCCCTCGCTGCTCTTCGAATTGCCGGAGATCGTGCGCGAGGCGGACTTCCTCTCGATCGGCACCAATGACCTGATGCAGTTCCTGTTTGCGGCCGATCGCGAGAACAAGCGCGTCGCCGAGCGTTTCGACCCCCTCGGCGTCGGCGCGCTACGGGCACTGCGCAGCATCGTCGAGGCGGCGGCGGAGGCGAACTGCCCTGTCACGGTCTGCGGCGAGATGGGCGGCAAGCCGCTCGAGACGATGGCGCTGATCGGCCTCGGCTACCGCGCTTTCTCGATGTCGGCGGCCTCGATCGGCCCGGTGAAGGCGATGCTGCGCGCGCTCGATGCCGGCAAGCTCGCCGAGCGGCTCGACTGGATGCTGGCGGCCGGAGAGGGCGCGACCAGCCTGCGCCCGCAGCTTGCGGCCTTTGCCGCCGAATTCAAGGTTCCGGTCTAGCGAAGCTCGCGCCGTCGCCCGAACCGCCCCTTTTTTCTGTTTTCGAGTTTTCCCCGATGTCCCTTCAGCTTCCGCAGGATCGTCTCGACGCCATCGTCGCTCGCCACGCCGCGGCGATGGCCGAGATCAACACCGCGACCGAGGCGACGCGCACGGTCGAACTCGCCAAGGAGCTCTCCGAGCTCGATCCGGTCGTCGCCGCGATCGCGACCTGGCGGCAGGCGCAGACGAGCCTCGCCGAGGCCGAGGCGCTGATCGAGGATCCCGCCACCGATGCCGAGTTCCGCGAACTGGCCTATGAGGAACGCGACGCGGCCCGCGCCGAGATCGATGCCAGGGCCCGCGAGATTCTGATCGCGCTCCTGCCGAAGGATGCCGCCGACGAGCGCGGCGTCATCCTCGAGATCAGGGCCGGCACCGGCGGCGACGAGGCCTCGCTCTTCGCCGGCGACCTGCTGCGGATGTACCAGCGCTATGCCGCCCAGAAGGGCTGGAGCGTCGAGATGCTCTCCGAGAGCGAGGGCACGGTCGGCGGCTTCAAGGAGGTCATCGCCGAGATCTCGGGCAAGGGCGTCTATGCGAAGCTGAAATACGAATCCGGCGTGCATCGCGTCCAGCGCGTGCCCGACACCGAGACGAGCGGACGCATCCACACCTCGGCGGCGACGGTTGCCATGTTGCCGCTCGCCGGAGATGTCGACATCGTCCTCAACGACAGCGAGATCCGGATCGACACCATGCGGGCCGGCGGTGCCGGTGGACAGCACGTCAACAAGACCGAATCGGCTGTGCGGCTGACCCATCTGCCGACGGGGATCGCCGTCGTGGTGCAGGACGAGCGCTCGCAGCACAAGAACAAGGCCCGCGCATATGATCTGCTGCGCGCCAAGCTCTATGACATCGAGCGCGGCCGGATCGATGCCGAGCGCTCGGCCGACAGGCGTTCGCAGGTCGGCTCCGGCGACCGCTCCGAGCGCATCCGCACCTATAATTTTCCGCAAGGCCGCGTGACCGACCACCGCATCAACCTGACGCTCTACAAGCTGGACGAGATGATGCAGGGGCTGGTGCTGGACGATATCATCGACGCCCTGACCGCGGAGCACCAGGCCAGGCTGCTCGCTGACCAGAGTGCCGGCTGACGCACGCGGAAAGAGCCGATGAAACCTCTTCGACCCTCCCGCGTTGATCCTGCATCGATACCGCAACAGGGGGGACCCTCCGATGATCAAGCTGTTCTCAAGCATCGCCATGGCCGGACTGATGACGGTGGCGCTCAGCGGCACCTCGCAGGCCCAGGAGCGGACGATGCGCCGCGTCACCTCGGGCGAGCCGGCGAAGTTGCAGGGCGCGATGACGCAGGCGCAGGCGCGTCGGGTCTGCCAGCAGCAGATGGCCGGTTCGCGCGAGAGCAAATCGGCGCTCCGCACCAAGATGAAATTCTGCATCAACGAGCAGATGCAGGGTCGTTGATCAGGCCGGTCGGCGCGGCCTCGGCCGCTCCGACTGTTGCCGATGCACGCCGCGCGCTTGCGGCGCGTTTGCTGGAGGGTGGCAGCGAAAGCGCCGCCCTCGACGCGCGAATCATGCTGGAAGGCGCCCTCGGCGAGCGCGATCCCGACCCGTTCGCGAGGCTCGATACCGAGACGGAAGCCCGGCTCGACGCTTTCGCGGCACGCCGTCTCGCCGACGAACCGGTCTGGCGTATCCTGGGCGAACGGGAATTCTGGGGTCTGCCCTTCCGGCTCTCGGCAGCGACATTGGAGCCGCGCCCCGACAGCGAAACGCTGGTCGAGGCGGCATTGGCCTGTCTGGCCGGGCGCAGGCAGGAGCCGCTATCCGTTCTCGACCTGGGAACCGGGACGGGGTGCCTGCTGATCGCGGTCCTGAGCGAATGTCCTGCGGCGACCGGGCTGGGCATCGATCTCTCGCCCGAGGCCTGCGAGACAGCCCGGTCGAATGCCGTCTTGAACGGCGTCTCGGATCGCGCCTTGTTCCAGCAGGGCTCCTGGACCGAGGGGCTGAACCGGCGCTTCGACCTCATCCTGTCGAACCCTCCTTATATCCGCAGCGACGAGATTGCGACGCTCGACGTCTCCGTCCGCGAGCATGATCCGCGGCTCGCGCTCGACGGTGGAGATGACGGGCTCCAGCCCTATCGCGTCTTCGCCGGCGCCTTGGCGCAGGTGTTGGCGCCCGGTGGGCTGGTCGTGCTGGAGATCGGCGCCGGCCAGGAGGCCGATGTGATCTCGCTCATGCGCGGGGGCGGCTTCGCCTGGCGGGATTCGCAGCGCGATCTCGGCGGGCATCCGCGCGCACTGATCTTTACTCTGCGTTGAAATAGCGCGGCTGTTCGTGCGATTTTGCTTGGAGAGCCGTACGAAAACCGCTATGCACTTTTCTAGCCGAAGCTGGTGTCGTCAGCGCCGAGCCTTGGGTAATCCCCTTTGGTGGCCAGTCGTAGCCTCCGGACATGTCCGGGGATCGACGGGACTGACAAGCCAGATTGGATACCGAAGGCGTCGAGGCGCCCATCGGCTCATGGGACGGAAGGTCCCTTTTTGGAAAGAGCGCGTGAAGACCAGGAACGGCGTAACGCCACTTCAGGTCACTCTTTACCCGGCACAGCGCCGCAACCCGCTGTGCACCGGAACGCGCATGATGACCCCACGGTTGCCTTGAGCACAGAGCGCGAGATACACGCGAATGAGACCAGGTCAGAACCGGCGCATGCGCGGCCGTAACAACAACAATAGTAATAACAATAACAACAGCGGCAACCGCAAAGCGCCTAATCCGCTGCAGCGAAGCTATGAGTCCAACGGGCCGGATGTAAAAGTCCGCGGTACCGCTCAGCATGTTGCAGAGAAATATCTGCAGTTGGCCCGTGATGCTCAGTCCTCGGGTGACCCCGTTGCTGCCGAGAATTACTTCCAGCATGCTGAGCATTATTATCGGATTTTGCTCGCAGCGCAGGAGCAGATGGCCCAGCAGTTCGGCCACAGCTTCCCGCCGAATCGCGCCTTCAACGAGGATGCCGACGATGGCGAGGAGGAGGAGGGCGACGAGGGCCAGGGTTTCCAGCCCGGCGGCCAGCAGCCCGATATCCGCAACGCTCCTGCCGGCAGCATGAACGGCAACGGCTACAACCCCAATGCCGGGCAGCGCCCCGAGGGTGAGGCCGGCGAGGGCCAGCGCTTCGACCGTCAGCCGCGCGCCAATGATCGCCCGAACAACGACCGGAACAACGCCGATCGCGGGAATCGCCGCTTCGATCGCCCCGAGCGGCAAGATCGTCCCGAGCGGCAGGATCGTGGCGAGCGCCGCTTCGATCGTCCCGAGGGCGGGCAGAATGCGCCCGGCGGATACACGCCGCGCCCCGATGCGCCGCGTTCGGACATCCCGGTTCCCGGCGAGCAGCCCGAAACCGCGCCGCAGCCTGTCCAGGGCGAGCGTCGCTTCGATCGTCCGGACCGCGGACCACGCCCTGAGCGCCGCCCGCGCCGTGATCGCGAGTCCGATTTCGACGCCGACCAGCCCGGCGATGTCGCCGCTGCGCTACCGTCCTTCCTGACGACGCCGGTGCGCGTTCCGGTCGCGGTGGCCGAGCCGGCGCCCGTCGTTGCCGAGGCGGCGCCGCAGGAGGCTCCCGAGGTCGTTCCGGCCGATGGCGCTGTCAAGCGTCCGCGCCGTCGCCGCTCGCCGCGCGAGGTCATGGATGCCCTCGGTTCCGAGACGGACGGCACGCCCGAGTGAACAAATGCCAGCGCGAGCAGCGTCCACGCTGCCGGCAGGATGACGAAGGGGCCCGCAAGGGCCCCTTTTTCATGGATCAGGCGATCCCGAGCGCGGCCGGCGCCGCGACCAGCTCCAGCCGTTCGCCCTCGGCCAGACGGCCGCCGCCGACGACCCTGCAGTAGATGCCGCAATCGACATGGCCGAAGGCGGTCATCAGGGCCTTGGGCAGTTCCATGTCGCGAGCGCCGGTCTGCGGGTCGACATTGGTCGCTGCGCAGCGCTCGATCCGCTTGATGACCTCGAGCCTCGCGCCCGAGGCCGTCGTCAGTTCGCGCTCCGCGAGGTCCAGCTCGGCCCAGGGCTCCAGTCCCTCGACCATGATGTTGCCGCGGAAGCGCAGCGGATCGATCGGCCGGCCGATGCGCGCAGCCAGATCGGCGACGCTTGCCAGATTGATGATCGAGACGAAGCCGGAGCGCGAATCGGTGAAGCGGTAACCGTCCGGTGCCTGCAGCAGCCGTGGCTTGCCTCGCAGGGCATCCGGCATGAAGGCCTCGAAGAAGGCCGTGATGCCCTCTCGCCCCTCAGGGGTGGAGGTGCTGGCGCGCAGCCGCTCGACGCCGTCCCGGGCGATGACGAGTTCGCCGCTGGCATCGTCATAGCGCGTCCGCAACGTCGCCAGCTCCTCGTTGCGCATCAGCATCAGGTATTTGATCTTGGGCTGATGGACTGGTTCCGCGGGGTCGAAGCCGGACGGCCCGTTCTCGACCGCGAAGAGCCGGTCGCCCGGAAAATAGGCCCCCGTGTCGAGCTGGGCCGAATCCAGGCGCTCGGGCGAGAGGCCCTTGACGGGGTAGCGATAGAGCGAGGCGATGCGCATGGATGAGATCCGCGATGCGAGGGATGCGTCAGGATAGCGGGAGGATCAGCCAGGATCGATGAAATCCTGGCATGGCTCCGATCAGCTGCGGGAAATCCGGGTCCGGACCGCTTCCTCTTCCGCCTCCGGGAGATCGGATACCGAGCGCTGGCAGCCCCAGCCCGCGAGCACGGCGTCGGTATCGTCGGATACGAAGAAGCGCGCCGCCTCGCGGTCATAGCCATCGGCGAGCAGGTGCTCGTAATCGGTATGGACGTGGCGGACATGGCTGCCGAGTGCGAGCCAGAGCGCGATCGCTGGCGGCAGATCCTTCATATGGCGCCGCTCCGCCAGGGCGATCACGGCCTGGGCGTCGGCCAGCGGAATCCCCGGCGCCAGCGCCCGGAGCGCCTTGCGGATCGACTGCTGTCGCTGCGTCCCTGCCATGACCTATCGTGCGCCCGGGATTTGACGCAGGTCAATTGCGCTGTCGCCCTCTTCCGTTGCGCGGATGCCACACCTATCTCTGTTGGCGAGGGGCGGCCCGTATGGGCGCTCCATCCTGACGAAAAGCAACCGGATGACGTCGCTACGGGGCGTTCCGGGGGGCGGAGTGACAAGATGAACATCGAGAAATACACCGACAGGGCCAAGGGTTTCCTCCAGGCGGCGCAGACGATCGCCTTGCGCGACGGCCATCAGCAGTTCACGCCGGAGCATCTGCTCAAGGCGCTGCTCGACGACAATGAGGGCATGGCGGCCGGCCTCATCGACCGGGCGGGCGGCAATGCGAAGCTCGCCTTGCAGCTCACCGACACCGCGCTCGGCAAGCTGCCCAAGGTCAGCGGCGGCTCCGGCGGTCTGAACCTGACGCCGGGCCTCGCCCGCGTCTTCGACACCGCCGAGAAGGCGGCCGACAAGGCCGGCGATTCCTTCGTCACGGTCGAGCGCCTCCTGCTGGCTCTGGCGATCGAGAAGGAGACGGAGGCCGGCAAGGCGCTCTCCAAGGCCGGCGTCACGCCGCAGGCGCTGAATGCCGCGGTCGAGGCGATCCGCAAGGGTCGAACCGCCGATTCCGCCAGCGCCGAGCAGAGCTATGACGCGCTCAAGAAATACGCCCGTGACCTCACGGCTGCGGCGCGGGACGGCAAGCTCGACCCCGTGATCGGCCGCGACGAGGAAATCCGCCGCACCATTCAGGTTCTCTCGCGCCGGACCAAGAACAATCCCGTCCTGATCGGCGAGCCCGGCGTCGGCAAGACGGCGATTGCCGAAGGCCTCGCCCTGCGCATCGTCAATGGCGACGTGCCCGAAGGTCTCAAGGACAAGGAGCTGCTCTCGCTCGACATGGGCTCGCTGATCGCGGGTGCGAAGTATCGCGGCGAGTTCGAGGAGCGTCTCAAGGCCGTGCTGAACGAGGTCTCGGCGGCCGAGGGCGGCGTCATCCTGTTCATCGACGAGATGCACACGCTGGTCGGCGCCGGCAAGAGCGATGGCGCGATGGATGCGTCCAACCTGCTCAAGCCCGCTCTGGCGCGCGGCGACCTGCATTGCGTCGGCGCGACCACGCTCGACGAGTACCGCAAATATGTCGAGAAGGACGCAGCCCTCGCCCGGCGCTTCCAGCCGGTCTTCGTCGACGAGCCCAGCGTCGAGGACACGGTCTCGATCCTGCGCGGCCTCAAGGAGAAGTACGAGCAGCATCATCGCGTCCGCATCACGGATTCGGCGCTGGTTTCGGCTGCGACGCTCTCTAACCGCTACATCACCGACCGCTTCCTGCCCGACAAGGCCATCGACCTGATGGACGAGGCCTCGGCGCGGCTGCGCATGCAGGTCGATTCCAAGCCCGAGGAGCTCGACTCGATCGACCGCGAGATCGTGCGTCTCAAGATCGAGCAGGAGGCGCTGAAGAAGGAGAGCGATACGGGCTCCAAGGAGCGGCTGAAGCGGCTCGAATCGGAACTCGCCGATCTGGAATCGCGCTCTGCCACGATCACGGCGAAATGGAAGGCCGAGAAGGACAAGCTCGGCGCCGCCGCCGAGCTGAAGACCAGGCTCGACAATGCCCGCAACGAACTGGCCCAGGCCCAGCGCAAGGGCGAATACCAGCGCGCCGGCGAACTCGCCTATGGCGAGATCCCGCAGCTTGAGAAGACCCTGGCCGAGATCGAGGCGAAGGGCGACGATAGCGGCATGGTCGAGGAGGCTGTGACGCCGGACCATGTCGCACAGGTCGTCAGCCGCTGGACCGGCGTGCCGGTCGACCGGATGCTGGAGGGCGAGAAGGACAAGCTGCTGCGCATGGAGCAGGTTCTGGCTTCCCGCGTGGTCGGGCAGCACGAGGCCGTGGAAGCCGTCTCGACGGCGGTCCGCCGGGCTCGCGCCGGGTTGCAGGACCCCAACCGGCCGATCGGCTCCTTCATGTTTCTTGGCCCGACCGGCGTCGGCAAGACCGAGCTGACCAAGGCACTGGCTTCGTTCCTCTTCGACGACGACACCGCGATGGTGCGCCTCGACATGTCGGAATACATGGAGAAGCACTCGGTCGCCCGGCTGATCGGCGCGCCTCCCGGCTATGTCGGCTATGAGGAGGGCGGGGCGCTGACGGAGGCCGTGCGCCGCCGGCCCTATCAGGTCGTGCTGTTCGACGAGGTCGAGAAGGCCCATCCCGACGTCTTCAACGTCCTGCTGCAGGTTCTCGACGATGGCCGCCTGACCGATGGTCAGGGCCGCACGGTCGATTTCCGCAACGTGCTGATCATCATGACCTCGAATCTCGGTTCGGAGTATCTGGTCAACCAGCCGGAGGGGCATGACAGCGAGGAGGTTCGCGACGAGGTGATGGGTGTGGTCAGGCAGGCCTTCCGGCCGGAGTTCCTGAACCGCATCGACGACATCATCCTGTTCCACCGGCTGCGCCGGGAGGATATGGGCGCGATCGTCGACATCCAGATGGCCCGTCTCGCCAAGCTGCTGGTGGACCGCAAGATCACGCTGGAACTGTCGGGCGAGGCCCGGCAGTGGCTGGCCGACAAGGGTTACGATCCCGCCTATGGCGCGCGCCCGCTCAAGCGCGCCATCCAGAAATCGGTGCAGGACCCCTTGGCCGAGCTGCTGCTCGCTGGCCGGATTCATGATGGCGAGACCGTGCCGGTCACGGTCGGCCCGGCGAGCCTGATGCTCGGCGACATCGCGGCGGTGAAGGAAAAGCGCCCGGCGGGCGTGCCGCTCAACTGAGACCGGCGCCCGGCGACGCGGCTGTCACAGGCCGCGCCGGCGGGCGCCTCGGGCCCTCGCCTGGGGTGGATCGCGTTTCCGGCAGCGATGCGCTAATCCCGAGATCGGATTCCCTGCGGACGGAAGCGTCCGGATGCGGAAAATGATCGTCGACGGCGGTGGAGACACAATTGCTGCGTGAGTTTGCGAAGCGGACGGAGATGCAGATCCGCAGCCGCCTGCCGGATGTGCTGCGGCGGACCTACAGGCTCGCGCGCTCCCTTGGGCCGGTGCAAACCATTCAGCCCATCCCCTCCGAGCTGCTGGAGGATTGCCGGTTCTGCAGTTCGCGCGAGGCGATGCTGCCGCTCCTGCCGCAGGGTGGTGTCGTTGCCGAGCTCGGCACCTACCGGGGCGATTTCGCCCGCGACATCATCAGCATGAACCGTCCCGGTGCCTTGCACCTGATCGATATCGATTATTCGCAGTTCAACGAGACCGGGCTCGACAGCCCGGCCGTCACGCGCCATGTCGGCTACACCCATGAGACGATCGCGGCGTTTCCGGACGGGCATTTCGACTGGATCTATATCGACGCCGACCATTCCTATGCCGGCTGCCTGAGGGATGCGCTGGCTGCGGCGCCGAAGGTCAAGCCCGGCGGCTACCTCGCCTTCAACGACTTCGCCCATATCGATCCCTGGCTGGGGCGCTACGGCGTTCAGCGGGCAGCGGTCGAGTTCGCGCGCACGCAGCGCTGGCCGATGGCCTTCTTTTGCTACCAGACGGCGGCTCTCTACGATGTGGCGTTCCGGCGGCCATCCGCCTGATCGGCGCCCGCATCGGGCCCGCGCTTGAGCAGGAACACTGCCTGCGCGCCGAACAGGTTCCAGAACCACCAGGGCGCGCTGACACCGACACGGCCGCCCGCCGCGTCGAGCGCGACGGCGCGCTCTTTCACCGCGCCGATCGTGTCGCAGAGCGTCACGAAATCGCGGATCGTGCAGAAATGGATGTTGGGCGTGTCCCACCAGGCATAGGGCAGCGAATCCGTCACCGGCATGCGGCCGAGGAAGAAGACCTGGCCGCGCATCCGCCAATGTCCGAAATTCGGGAAGGAAATGATGGCGCGCCGGCCGATCCGCAGCATCTGCTCGAGCACGAAACGCGGATTGCGCGTCGCCTGGATGGTTTGCGACAGGATCACATAGTCGAAGGCATCATCCGGATATTCGGTGAGGTCGGTGTCGGCGTCGCCCTGGATGACGGACAGCCCACGCGCGACGCAGCCGGCCACGCCTTCGCGCGACAATTCGATCCCGCGTGCATCGACACCGCGTGTCTCGGCCAGGAGCGAGAGCAACTGCCCGTCGCCGCAGCCGACATCGAGCACGCGCGAGCCCGGCGTCACCATCTCGGCGACGAGCTTGAGGTCGATGCGATTGGTCTGGGGTTCGGGCAGGGTCATGGTGCGCTCCACCTGTCATTCCGGGGCGGCCCAAAGGGCCGAACCCGGAACCCACGACCGGGTGAAGCCGATCGAACGAGCGTCCTCTCCCGCCCCGCCTCGTCGTGGGTTCCGGGTTCTTCGCTGCGCGAAGTCCCGGAATGATAATGGAAGGCCCTCATCTCAGATCCCCCGTGCCCGTGCGGCCGCGCCGATGAAGCCGCGCGTCGTGGCGAACAGGTTCGGCTCCTCCAGCAGGAAGGCGTCGTGGCCCTTGTCGCTCTCCAGCTCGACAAAGGAGACCGAAGCGCCGGCCGCGTTCAGCGCATGCACGATCGCGCGGGAATCCGACGTCGGAAACAGCCAGTCGGAGGTGAAGGAGGCGACGCAGAACCGCGTCTTCGTGCCGGCGAAGGCCTTGGCCAGCACGCCGTCATGGTCCGCGGCCAGATCGAAATAATCCATCGCCCGCGTCACATAGAGATAGGAATTGGCGTCGAAGCGCTCGACGAAGGACAGGCCCTGATAGCGCAGGTAGCTCTCGACCTGGAAATCCGCATCGAAGGAGAATGTCGGTGCCTCGCGGTCCTGCAGCTTGCGGCCGAATTTGCGGTGCAGGGCAGGCTCGGAGAGATAGGTGATATGGGCGCCCATCCGCGCCACCGAGAGCCCCTTGGAGGGCCGCGTGCCCTCTTCGAGATAGCGCCCGCCGCGCCATTCCGGATCGGCCATCACCGCCTGCCGGCCAACCTCGTGGAAGGCGATGTTCTGCGCCGAGTGCTTGGCGGCTGTCGCCAGCGGCAGCGCCGAGAACACCCGGTCCGGATAGCTCGCTGCCCATTGCAGCACTTGCATCCCGCCCATCGAGCCGCCGGCGACGCAAAACAGCGTCTCGATGCCGAGCGAGTCGACGAGATGCCGCTGTGCCCGCACCATGTCGCGGATCGTCACCATCGGGAACGACAGCCCCCAGGGCTTGCCCGTCTCGGGATTGGTCGAGGCCGGTCCGGTCGTGCCGGTGCAGCCGCCGACGACATTGGCGCAGATCACGAAGAAGCGGTCGGTGTCGATCGGCTTGCCCGGCCCGATCATCGCCGTCCACCAGCCGCCCTTGCCTGTCACCGGGTTGCGGCTCGCGACATGCTGGTCGCCGGTCAGGGCATGGCAGACCAGGATCGCGTTCGAGCGCGATTCATTCAAGCTGCCGTAGGTCTGGTAGGCGATCTGCCAATGGTCGAGCGCGACGCCGCAATCCATCAGCAGCGGCGTCTCCGGGCCGAAGCGCGCCACCGGGCTCGTGGGCTCGTTCGCCTCCTTCAGCGGATCGGCCAGGCTCGAGGAGAAATCGCTCATTCTTGTCCGCTTTGACGGGAGAGTTTGTCTTGCCGGTCAGCTTGTTCGAAAGATCGAACTCTAGCGATGCCGCGATGTGCGCGTTCTGTCAACGCGGCGATGCATGCGGCGGCTTTGCCAAGGCGGCGCCGCAGCGCTAAGAGCCTAACGGACCCTCAGCCCTCATCCTGAGGAGCCGCGAAACGGCGTCTCGAAGGATGAGGGTGTTCCTCCGATCGCGCTGCCATCATGACCGAAGCCGCTCCGACGACCCTTGCCGATCTGCGCGCCGAGATCGATCGCATCGATACCGAGATGCATGCGCTGCTGATGGAGCGCTCCTCGATCATCGAGACGCTGATCTCGGTGAAGAAGACCCAGGCCTCCGGCTCGGCCTTCCGGCCCGGTCGCGAGGCCGACATGATGAAGCGCCTAGCCTTGCGCCATAAAGGCCTGCTCCCGCTCGACACCATCGAGGGCATCTGGCGCATCATCATCGCAACCTTCACCTATGTGCAGGCGAACTATGCCGTGCATGCCGACGTCTCCGGCGGCGATGCGGCGATGCGCGATTCCGCTCGCTTCCATTTCGGCTTCACCGTGCCCTTCGTCACGCATGAGGATGCCCGCGCCGTCATCGCGGCGGTGGCGGAATCGGCCGGCGATCTCGGCATCTTCCGCATGGACCAGGGCGCCAGCGCCGGCATCTGGTGGCGCGATCTGATCGGGCCGGACAGCCCGAAGATCATCGCGCGACTGCCCTTCATCGAGCGACCGGACCATCCGGCGGGCACGCCGGTCTACTGCATCGCCAAGCCTCTGGCGGATGCTGCCATGCGCGAGATCGTGCTCTATGCCGCCCGCGTCGAGCGCTGGTCCGAAAGCCTGCGACATGGCCTCGCCCAGCACCTCGCTGAGGTCTCGGCCTCGGCCGCCGACGGCTCGCATCTCTCTCTGCTCGTTGCGGCGTCGGGGGAGGTCGATCAGGCGGTGATCCGCCAGTCGCTGGAGCCTGCGGGTCTGAGCGACTTCGCCGAGATCGGCAGCCACGCCGCCCGCTTCGCCTTCAAATCCGTCCGTTCGTGAACCTTTCCGCCATGTCCTCCTGAACCGCCATCGTCACCCTGGACGTCGCGCAGCGGCGATCCGGGATCCATCGTAGAGTGCGAAGCCCTCCGATGGATCCCGGGCCGACCTTCGGTCGCCCAGGATGACGGTGTGGGTGCTAGAACCGAAAGTGTGACCGTCATGACCGCCTCCCGTCCCGTTCCCCGCCCCGGCGTCCTCGATATCGAGGCCTATGTTCCCGGCAAATCGGCTGCTCCCGCCGGCGTGAAGCTGCACAAGCTCTCCTCGAACGAGACCCCGCTGGGGCCGAGCCCGAAGGCGGTCGAAGCCTATGGCAAGATCGCCGGCAAGCTCGAGCTTTATCCGGACGGTTCTTCGACCAAGCTGCGCGAGGCCATCGCCGGGCGTTACGGGCTCGACGCCGGCCGCATCCTCTGCGGCACGGGCTCGGACGAGCTGCTCCAGCTCATCACCAAGGCCTATCTCGGCGATGGCGACGAGGGTGTCTTCACCGCGCACGGCTTCCTCGTCTACCGCATCGCGATCCTGGCGGCCGGTGGCAAGCCGGTCGTGGTCGACGAGAAGGACTTCACCGCCGATGTCGATGCCATCCTTGCGGCGGTGACGCCGCGCACGAAGATCGTCTTCCTCGCCAATCCTAACAACCCGACCGGCACCTATCTGCCCTTCGACGAGGTCAAGCGCCTGCATGCCGGCCTGCCGTCGCATGTCCTGCTCGTGCTCGATGCGGCCTATGCCGAATATGTCCGCCGCAACGACTACGCCTCCGGGCTCGAGCTGGTCGCGGAAAGCGAGAACGTCGTGATGACGCGCACCTTCTCGAAGATCTACGGCCTCGCCAATCTGCGCATCGGCTGGATGTATGGCCCGGCGCACATCATCGATGCGCTCGAGCGCATCCGCGGCCCGTTCAATGTCAATGGCGCGGCGATCGAGGCTGGCGCAGCCGCCATCGCCGACGAGGCCCATGTCGCCTCGGCCATCGAGCACAACGACAAGTGGCTGGCCTGGACCACAGCCGAGCTTCAGAAGCTTGGCCTCACCGTCACGCCGTCCGTCGGCAATTTCGTCCTGATCCATTTCCCGGCGACGCCCGGGAAGACCGCCAAGGAAGCCGATGCCTTTCTGACGCAGCGCGGGCTGATCCTGCGCGGCGTCGGGGCCTATGGCCTGCCCGGTGCGCTGCGCATGACCATTGGCACCGAGGAGGCGAACCGGCTCGTCGTGACCGCGCTGGCCGAATTCCTGGCGGCATGATGGCGCCCGCTCAGCAGAGCTTTGCGCCGCGCCGCGAGGAGCCGCTCTTCGCGCGCCTCGCGATCATCGGCGTCGGGCTGATCGGGTCGTCGATAGCCCATGCTGCGAAGGACCTCAACCTCGCCGGTCGCGTCGTGCTCTATGACCGCGACGAGGCCGTGCGCCAGCGCGCCCGCGAACTCGGCCTCGGCCATGAGGTCGCGGAGACGGCGGCCGAGGCCGTCGCGCAGGCGGACCACATCGTGCTCTGCGTGCCCGTCGGCGCCTGTGGCGCGGTCGCGGCCGAGATCGCCCCAGCGCTGAAGCCGGGCGCGATCCTCTCGGATGTCGGTTCGGTGAAGAATGCCGTCGTCGAGGCGGTGATGCCGTATCTGCCGGCGGGCGTGCATTTCGTTCCGGCCCATCCCGTGGCGGGCACCGAGAATTCCGGCCCCGATGCCGGCTTTCCGAGCCTCTTCCTCAACCGCTGGTGCATCCTGACGCCACCGGACGGAACCGACGAGGCGGCGATCACCCGCACCCGCCAGTTCTGGGAGGGCATGGGCGCGATCGTCGAGGTGATGACCGCGACGCATCATGACCTTGTGCTCGCCGTCACTAGCCATCTGCCGCATCTGATCGCCTACAACATCGTCGGCACGGCGGAGGATCTGGCGGCGGTAACGCAGTCGGAGGTGATCAAGTTCTCGGCCGGCGGCTTCCGCGATTTCACCCGCATCGCGGCCTCCGACCCGACGATGTGGCGCGACGTCTTCCTGCACAACAAGGACGCGGTGCTGGAGATGCTCGGCCGCTTCAGCGAGGATCTGGCGGTGCTGACGCGGGCGATCCGCTTCGGCGACGGCGAGACCCTGCACAAGCACTTCACCAGGACCCGCGCCATCCGCCGCGGCATCGTCGCGCTCGGCCAGGAGAAGCCCGAGACGGAAAAGCTGCGCAAGGACTGATTTCCCGGGGACCGACGTCCCGGTGCGGCAGGCTGCCAGCATGGCCCCTGTCTTTGCCTTGCCGGGAAGCTTCATCTTGCCAAGAATCGGCCGGGCTGGTAGAGGCTGCCGCGTCGCCGCTTTAGCTCAGCTGGTAGAGCACCTCATTCGTAATGAGGGGGTCGGGGGTTCGAATCCCTCAAGCGGCACCACTTCGGTGTTCTGCGGCATGCGCCGTCGTCCGAGACTTTCTCAAATCGTTGATGGAGCCGCCGGCCATATCGGTTGCCATGCGCTGGCGGGTCGTCTCGCCGCCGCCCGCGGATTCACGACAACCGACAGAGCCGGCATCGCGGTCAGGCCTGCCGGCGGCGGCGTCATCGTCGAATCTTGCCCCGTCGACTCGGAAAAGAGCCTCACTTGAGGAAATCCGGTGAGATCAGACTCGGCAGGATCAGCACGATCTGCGGCCAGATGATGATCATCACCAGCACGATGCACATCGGCATCAGCATGATCATGACATCCCCGAGCACGTCGATCAGGCGCATCTCCGCCATCGCGCAGGCGATCAGCAGGCACAGGCCGTAGGGCGGTGTCACCAGCCCGAAGGCCAGCGAGACGATGCCGATCATCGCGAAATGCACCGGGTCCATGCCGGCCGCCAGCGTCAGCGGCTGCAGGATGCTGCCGACGATGATGATGGCCGGAATGGCGTCGAGGAAGCAGCCGACGACGAGGAAGACGCCCGCGACCAGAAAGCCCATGCCGGTGACGCCGAGCCCCCAGGTCGAGACGCCTGACAGGATCGCCTCCGGCATCTTGTAATACGCCATCAGCCAGCCGAAGCCGGTCGCGGTACCGACGCAGAACAGCGCCACGGAGGAGAACCGTCCGCTGTCGAGCAGCGCATCGTAGAGCCCCTTCATATCCATCTCGCGATAGATCAAGATCGACAGGAAGACGGCGTATAGCACCGCGATGCAGGCGGATTCAGTCGCCGTGAACCAGCCGAAAATCTTGCCGCCGATGATGATCAGCGGCGTCAGCAGCGCGGGAATCGAGACCCAGACGCCCTTTCCGAGTTCGCCCCAGCTCGCGCGCGGATAGGTCGGGTAGCCCCGGACCTTCGCATAGACATGCACCGTGGCCATCTGCGCACCGGCGATCAGTGCTCCCGGGATGATGCCGGCCAGGAACAGCGCGCCGATCGATGTCGTCAGCGTGCCGCCCCAGATCACCATCAGGATGGAGGGCGGGATGATGACGGCCAGCACCGAGGAAACGGCGGTGATGGCCACCGTGAAGCTGTCGTCATAGCCCTCCTTGCGCTGGGCATCGATGAAGAGCTTCGACTGGCTGGCGGCATCGGCCGTGGACGAGCCGGAGATCCCGGCGAAGAAGAACGACAGCACGACGTTGATCTGCGCCAGCGAGCCGGGGAAATGCCCGACCATGCTGCGCGACAGCCGCATCAGCCGGTCGGTGATGCCGCCCGTGTTCATCAGGTTGGCCGTCAGCAGGAAGAACGGCACCGCCAGCAGGATGAAGGAGTTATAGGCGTTGAAGGTCTCCTGCAGCAGCATGCTGGAGGAGAGGCGGGGTTCGATCAGCAGGATCGGCAGGCAGGCGAGCGCGAGCGCGAAGGCGACGGGCACGCGCATCGCCAGCAGGAAGAAGAACAGGCCGAACAGGATCAGCGCGGCCTGGCCGGATGAGAGCACCGAGCCGGTCATGAGCGCGGCCCCGCCAGGATACGCAGATCGTCATAGATCAGCTCGCCGACGAACAGGATCCAGCTCGCGCCCGCGATCGGCCAGGCGAGATGGATGATCCAGAGCGGCATCTCGGCCAGTTCAGAGATGCGGTAGATCGCCTGTTCGGTGAACTCGATGCCCATCCAGAGGAAGACGAAGGCCAGCAGCAGGATGCAAAGCCGCGCGAACAGCCGCAATGCGGCGTTGCCGCGAGGAGACAGGCGCGGCCAGAGGTCGACGTCGAAATGTGCACTTTCGCGGACGCCGACGATCGAGCCGATCATGATCGTCCAGACGAACAGGAAGCGCGCCATCTCCTCGGTCCAGATGTAGTGCGGGATCAGGCTGGTGAAGCGCGAGAAGATCTGAACCGTCACGGGAACGACCAGGACCGCCAGCATGACCGCCAGCAACATGCACAAGACGCGGTGATAGCCTGCGGAGAACCGGCGCAGGAGGCCGGGCGAATCGATGCTGTTCACGCTCATGGGCAGGCGCGCTCCGGAAAGTCGGACATGTCGGGCTGAAGAGGGCGCCGCCGGGCGAGGCCCGGCGGCTTGGACGACGATCCGCGCGTCACTGGACGGCGTTGATCTTCTCCAGGATCGACAGGGCGTCGATCTCCTTGGCGTATTCGATCATGACGGGATCGACCGCCTTCTTCATCGCGGCGCGGTCGGCGAAGGGAATGCGCTTCAGCTTGCCGGCCTTTTCGAGCGCTTCGAGCTTGGCGGTGTCCTCGCTCGCTTCGACCTGCCGGCCATGCGCCCCGCCTTCCTTGCCGCCCTTCATGACGCAGTCCTGCAGATCCTTCGGCAGCTTGCGGAAGGTCTTGCCGGAGAAGGCCAGCGGGCGGATCGTGATCGCGTGCTCGGTCATGGCGAGTTGCGGCGCGACCTCGTAGAAGCGCATCGCCTCGACGCCGGCCGCCTCGTTCTCGCCGGCCGAGATGACGCCGTTCTGGATGCCGTTATAGACCTCGTTATAGGCGATCACGGTCGGCGCCATGCCCGCCGCCTGGAAGGTCTTGCTCCAGATCGGCGCGCCCTGGACGCGGACCTTGAGGCCCTTGATCTCGGCCATGTTGCTGACCGGCTTGTTGACGAAGATGTTGCGCGTACCGCCGCCGGCATAGCCGACCAGCATGACGTCGGAGCGCTTGGCGATCTCGTCGGCGATCGGCTTCAGCAGGTCCTGGTCGAGTACCTTGTTCCAGTGCGCGAGGTCGCGGAACAGGAACGGCGCGTCGATGAATGGCGCGGCCTTCGAGAAGGTCGACATATGCGCCGGCGAGACGATGGCATAGTCCACGGCCTTGCCCGAGGCCATGTACTCGAAATACTGCTTTTCGAGGCCGAGCTCGCTGTTCTTGTGCAGCACGAAATTGATCGGCTTGCCGTAGCAGGCCTTGACCACCTCGCCGAATTTGGCGAGCGCTTTGGTGAAGGCGTGGTCGTCGTTGAACTGCGAGGCGCCGTGCAGTTCGATGGTCTGTTGAGCGTTCGACGGTGCGGCCACGAAAGCGAGCGCCGCACCGATCACGCAGGTGATCAGTCTCCTTGACATCTGTTCCTCCCATTGGGGCCCTCTTGCGGGGCTCGCTCCAATAGTATGACGATTTAGATCGATCTAATCAATATAGCTTTTCAGCAGCCGGAAATCTATTGTTGGATATCAAATATAGTCAAAAATACATCTTCCCGATTTCCATCGAGTGCGCAAATTTCGGCATTTCAGTTTGAATCTTGCCCGGGGTTCTATTGTGCCCGGGAAGATGTGCGTTTGCAGGTCATCTCATGGCTGCGTCGTCCTGACGTTTTTGTCGTTGAGGTTGCCGGTCGCCGGCCGGAGGTTTCGCGGGGCGAACGTCGAGCGGGTCATGGCCTTGGTGCCTCCGCCGCGACCCGTGCCGATGGCTGGTGCGCGGGCGTCAGGCGCAGATGCTCGGCCAGGCACAGGACGATATGATACAGAAGCCGTGTCGGCACACGGTCGGTCAGGGGCGATCCCTCGGCGGTCAGACGGTTGATCCAGAGCGGCGTCATTTCCGACAGGTGGTCGCGCCAGATCACGGCCAGGAACCGCTCCGCGTCGCCAGGCGCCGAACCCAGCATCTCCTGCCGCGCCAGCGCGGCCTTGACGGCCTCCATCTGCGGCCAGAGCAGGTGCGAACGATCGCGTATCTCCCCGTCCGCCATCATCGTCTCGATCACATGGCCGCTGGCATCGACGCCGAGCCGGCATGCGGTCGTGTAGAGTGTCGCGGCGGGGGCGAGCACCGCTCCGGCGCCGCCCAGCCGATGATGATGCAGCAACAGCCAGACCCACTCCATGCTGTGGCCGGGCTCGCGCAGCCGTCCGGCAGCGCCCGGGTCGGGGTGCAGGTCGGCTGTGAGGAACTCGCGCACCGTGCCGCTGCCGGCGTCATAGAAGCGCTCGAGGAACAGCCGTACGATCCGGTCGGCACGCGTCAGCCAGGTCGTCTCTCCCGTGGCCTCCAGCAGGGCATGCGCCGCTTCCAGCAGATGCATGTGCGGGTTCTGGCGACGCGGCAGCCTCCCTTGCGAATCCTCGCGCCAGCCCCCGGCTTGCGAATCGGCGAGGCAGGCTTCCAGCGCGTCCCAGGTCTCGTCGGCGAGGCTGATCGCGCTCGCATCGCCGCTGGCCCGGTGCCACCAGGCGAGCCCGAACAGAACGAAGGCCTGATCGTAGAAGTCGAGCCGCTCGTCGCGCGGGCCGCCCGGCCGCGGTGCTGCGGCCGTGACCCACAGGCCGCTCTCGTGCCGCAGCCGCCGGCAGAGGAAGTCGAAGGCGCGTCGCGCCGCCGTGAACGCCCAGTCGTCGCCGCCGAGCACGGCCGCATGGCTGAAGCTGTAGAGGCAACGGCTTTGCACGAGCGTGCTGCGCATCGCCTCCGGCACGGCCGCGCCGGTCAGCCTCAACTCGCTGATATAGCCGCCATCGATCCCGTCCCAGGCGCATTCCGCCCAGAAGGGCAGCAATGTCCCGAGCAGATAGCTCCGGACGGCGCGGCTCATTCGCCTGCCGCCTGCAGGGCCGGGCCGCGCCGGCCGGGGCCGACGGCGTTCTCGCTGGAGCCGCGGATCACGAGGCGGGGCGGCGTGATGATCCGGCAGGGCGGGCCGCCCGGACTGGCGATGCGCTTCAGCAGCAGATCCGCCGCCGCCTCGCCGAGAGCCTGCGGCTGGACGGCGACGCTGCTCAGTGAAGGGAAGGTCATCGCCGCATCGCCGATATCGTCGAAGCCGACGATCGCCACCTCGTGTCCGGGTCGCTGTCCGGCTCTGGACGCTCCCGACATCGCGCCCATCGCGGTCGGGTCGTTGAAGCAGACGAAGCCGGTCGGCGGGGCGTCCGCGAGCAGTGCCGCCTGGACGATTCCCGCGCTCGCGACCTTGGTGTTGGGGCAGAGCAGCAGGCGGGGGGGCAGCCCCGCTTGCTTGATCGCGTCGAGATAGCCCGCCTTGCGGTCATGCGCGACGGAGGTGTCGGCATCGCCGCCAACGAAGGCGATGCGCTCATGGCCGCGCTCGATCAGATGCTCGGTGGCGAGCCTGGTTCCAAGCCGGTTGTCGGTTCCGACATAGTCGGTCTGGGCGCCCGGGACATGTCGCAGCACCTGGACGCAGGGCATGTTCGCACTGGTCAACTGGTGCAGGGTCTCGACGGTCGCACCCTCGGCGGGGCACAGGATCACGCCATCGACGGCCTGCTCGCGGAACCGCGCCAGCACGCGCGCCTGACGGTCGAGATCCTCGCCCGTATTGGCCAGGAAAGCGATGCGTCCCGCACGGTCGAGCGCGGCGTCGATGCCCGCCGTCAGCTCGGCATAGAAGGATGATGTCAGGTCGACGATGATGACCCCGACGGTCTGCGAATGCCGCCCGCGCATGCGCGCCGCACTGCGGTCATAGACGTAGTTCAGCGCCTTGATCGCGCCCAGCACGCGCTGGCGCGTTTCGTCGCGCACCAGCGGGCTTTCGCGCAGGACGAGCGAGACGGTCGCTCGCGACACATCGGCATGCGCAGCGATTTCCGTGAGGGTGACCTTTGCGCCCGGCCGGGCGGCTTCACCGGAAATCGTGTCGCTTGCTGTGCGTTGCAACATGAATCAGCCTGTTTTGGGCCGAAAATAGTCGATTGGATCGATCTAATCACGGTCGGTCGGCCAAAACAAGCAATCTGCGGAAAGGGGCGTTCCGGCTTTGCCTGTCGGGCTGTGTCCTCATGACCGGACTGCGGCGCGGCGCGGTGAGCCGGACGGGGATTGCTGCGCTGCGGCGCATTGCCCGGAGAATTTATTGGTGCGATGAATTGGTTCTTGGGGGAACTAATTCTATGCCGAGCCTGCCTGAAGCGGATATCGTTCTCCAGAACGGTCCAGTCTATCTGGGGCTGAAGGAGGGCTACGCGACCGCGGTCGCGCTCTGGGCAGGCAAGGTTCTGGCGACCGGCTCAGCCACCGACATGGAACCGCTGATCGGCCCGGGGACGACAGTCATCGATCTCGCCGGCCGCATGGCGACGCCGGGCCTCTACGAGGCGCATCTGCACCTGCTGCCGCTCGGCCTGACCATGAAGGAGCTCGACATCCGGCCGCGCTTCGTGCGGACGCTGGACGGTCTGCTCGGCATGATCGCGAAAGCCGCCGCGAAAGCGAAGCCCGGCGAATGGATCCTGGCGCGCGGCTACGATCATTTCGAACTCGACGTGAAGCGCCATCCGCACCGCACCGAACTCGATCACGCGGCGCCGGACAACCCCGTCTATATCGTGCGCGCCTGCGGCCATCTCTCGGTCGCCAATTCGCTGGCGCTGAAGCTCGCCGGCGTCGACGAGAAGACGCCCGTGCCGGCCGGTGGCGCGATCGAGCAGATCAACGGCTCGCTGACCGGACTGATGGCCGAGAACGGCCGCGATGCCATCAAGAAGGTCATCCCCGATCCGACTGACGAGGAACTCGTCGCCGCGATCGAGCGGGCAGGGCGCTATTGCAACTCCTTCGGCATCACCAGCGTGATGGATGCGGCTGTCGGCATGCGCTCGCAATACCGCGAGGTAGCTGCCTACCGCACGGCCCAGCGCACCGGCCGCCTGCCGGTGCGCACCAATATGTGCCTGCTTGGCGGGCACAACGGCATCGTCGAGCAGTGTTTCGCCGATGGGCTGGTGACGGGTGCTGGCGACGACTGGCTCAGCGTCGGCCCGGTCAAGATCTTCACCGACGGCTCGGCCGGCGGCCGCACCGCGGCGATGAGCCTGCCCTATCTGGGCGAGCCCGAGACGAAGGGCATCTTCTGCCTGAGCGATGCCGCGATGGACGCGCTGACGCGCGACTACCATGCCAAGGGCTATCAGCTCGCCGTCCATGCCATCGGCGATGCCGCGATCGAGCAGACCCTGAACGCGATGGAGAACGGGCTGAACGACCATCCCGATCCGGATCGTCGCCACCGCATCGAGCATTGCGGCTTCAATTCGAAAGAGCAGATCGCGCGCATGGTCCGGCTTGGCATCGAGCCGGTGCCGCAGCCGGTCTTCATCTATGATTTCGGCGATCTTTATCTCGCGGTGCTGGAACCGGAGCGCGTCGACGCCTGCTATCCGATGCGCGACTGGATCGAAGCCGGGCTCAAGCCCGCGGCCTCCTCCGATGCGCCGGTCTGCGACGCGAATATTTGGCCCAACATTTACACCATGCTGACCCGCAAGACCTCGCGCGGGACGGTGATCTCGCCCGGCCAGACCATGACGATCGACGAGGTCATCGCCGCCTACACCGATTTCGGCGCCTATGTGAATCGCTGCGAGGACACCCGCGGCCGGCTCCTGCCCGGCATGACCGCCGATATCGCGATCTTCTCGCGCGACCTCTCGACGGCGACGCCGGAACAGCTCTTGCACGAGACCCGCTGCGACATGACGATCATCGCGGGGAAGATCGTGTTCGAGGCGGAGGTGTGAGGGTGCGCGTCCAGGCCAGGGCCGTGAGCGGCTGCTCCCGATGCTGAACCACATCGCCCAGCGCGTCGCGATGTCGGTGCCGGTGCTGCTTGGCGTGCTGCTCTTTGGATTCCTGCTGCTGCAACTGGTTCCGGCCGATCCCGCCGCGATCGTCGCCGGCCCGACGGCCACGCCGGAACTCGTCGCGCAGATTCGCCAGGATCTCGGGCTCGACCGGCCGGTCTTCGTGCAGTTCGGCATCTATCTCGCCCGCGTGCTGCAGGGCGATCTCGGCGTCTCGCTGATTTCCAACACCAGCGTCATCGCCGAACTGGGCGAGGCCATCGGCCCGACGGCCGAGCTGATGTTTGCCTGCCTGGTCTGGGCCGTGCCGCTCGGCATCGCGCTCGGCACCATCGCCGCCGTCTATCGCGGCCGCCTGCTCGATCGGGTCGTGATCGCGATCTCGGTCGCCGGGGTCTCGACCCCGGTGTTCTTCATCGGCCTCATCCTGATGCAGTATATCGGCTATCATTGGGGGCTGCTGCCCTTCATCGGGCGCGGCGGCCCGCTCTGGAGCCTGGACGGGCTCGCTGCGATTGCGCTGCCCGCCCTGACGCTGGGCCTGGTCTTCATCGGCCCGATCGCGCGGATGACGCGAACCGCCGCGCTCGAAGTGCTGAGCGCCGATCATGTCCGCACCGCCCGGGCCAAGGGCCTGTCGGAGCGCGCCGTGGTGATGCGCCATGTGCTGCGCAACGCACTGATCCCGGTCGTGACGCTGATCGGCCTGCAGGCCGGCTATCTGCTCGGCGGCGCGGTCGTGACCGAGACGATCTACTCCTGGCCGGGCGTCGGCCGGCTCGCCGTCGGGGCCATCCTGGCGAGCGATTTTCCGCTGGCACAGGGCGCGATTCTGGTGCTGGCGCTGGCCTTCCTGGTAATCAATCTGATCGTCGACATGCTGTATGCGGTGCTCGATCCGCGGGTCGAGAAACATGGCTGACATCGCCGCACCCGCGCCCGCCGCGAGCAGGCCGCTCGCCGCCTTCGGGCGGCGCATTCTCAGGGACAAGCTCGCCTTGCTGGCGGCGCTCATCCTGCTGCTCATCGTGGGGGCTGCGCTGTTTGCGCCCTGGCTCGCGCCCTTCGATCCTTACGAGACGACGCGCAGGCCCTTCATCCCGCCGCGCTGGAGCGAGGGCTCGCTGCCGCAATACTGGCTGGGCACGGACGGACAGGGCCGCGACATGCTCTCGCGCCTGCTCTACGGCACGCGGCTGACGCTGGTGATGGGGCTCGCCTCGATCGTCATCGGTGGCGGCATCGGGGCGCTCCTCGCCCTGCTCGGCGTCTATTACCGCCGGCTCGACCCCTACATCATGCGTGGCGCCGACATCCTGCTCTCCTTCCCGGCAATCCTGCTCGGCCTTGCGCTCGCCGCCGTCGTCGGCCCTGGCCTGACCGCGATCGTGATCGCACTGTCCATTGCCACCGTGCCGGATGTGGCACGCATCACGCGCAGCGCCGCCATCGTCATCATGGGGCAGGATTACATGGAGGCCGGCCGCGCCATGGGCCTGCCCGACCGCACGCTGATCTGGCGCTATCTCGCGCTGAACTGCCTGTCGCCGGTCTTCGTCTTCATGACGCTGCGCTTCGGCCAGATCATCCTGATCGGTGCCGCCTTGTCCTTCCTCGGCCTCGGCGTGCGCCCGCCCGAGGCCGAACTCGGGATGATGGCCTCGCTCGGCCGCGATGCGCTGTTCTTCGCGCCGCATATCTCGCTGCTGCCGAGCCTCGTGATCATCGCCATCGTGCTTTGCGTCAATCTGCTGGGCGATGCCCTGCGCGATCTGCTCGATCCGCGCATGAGGAACCAGTGAGGCAAAAGCCCGACCGACCGTTTCAAGACAAAAGGGGAGAACGATCGTGAAGCATCTGACATCCATCGCCACTGGCGCCCTGTTGGGCCTTACCGCTTTTGCCGGGCCGGCCGCGGCACAGGGCTCCAACAACATCCTGACCATCGTCCGCGAGGTCGACAGCGACCGCTACGACCCGCAGCGCTCGACGGCGCGGGGCGCCTCCGAGGTCATCTTCATGATGGCCGACACGCTGGTCTCGCTCGACCACGACATGTCGACGATCAAGCCCGGCATCGCGTCGAGCTGGACCGTGTCGCCGGACGGCAAGACCTACACCTTCAAGCTGCGCAACGACGTCTCCTTCTGCGACGGCAAGAAGATGACCGCGCAGGACGTGGTTTACTCGATGAAGCGCTGGATCGATCCGGCCACGCGCTCGCCCGTGCGCTGGCGCGCCGGCAAGGTCGACGACATCGTCGCGACCGACGACTTCACCGTCGAATACAAGCTGACGGCGCCGTTCTCGGAGCTGCTCTACCAGCTGACCCAGAGCTTCGCCGTCATTATCGACAAGGCCAATGTCGAGGCGCTGGGCGCCGATTTCGGCGTCAAGGGTTTCAATGGCACCGGACCCTATTGTTGGGGTGAGTGGAAGCCGCGCAACGAATTCCGCCTGAAAAAGCACGCTGCCTACAAATGGGGCCCGCCGATCTACGAGAACAAGGGTGCGGCCCAGATCGAGGAGATCGTCTGGAAGATCGTGCCGGAGGAGAACACCCGCCTTGCCGCCGTGATGACCGGCCAGAGCCAGGTCACGCAATATGTTCCCTATTCCGGCCTGTCGCAGATCCGCGCCAACCGGAACCTCAAGCTGGTCGATTCGAAGGAGGCTTTCTGGACCTATTTCGTCGGCTTCAAGATCGACAAGGAGGGCGTCAACGACCCGGCCGTCCGACGCGCCATGGTCATGGCGGTCGACCAGAAGGCGATCGCCGAGAACCTCTATTTCGGCGAGGTCGAGCCGGCTTACAGCTATATCTCGAGCGAGGCGCTGGACTGGAACAAGGCGGTCACCCCGATCAAGACCAATGTCGCCGAGGCGAACAGGATCCTCGACGCGGCCGGCTGGGTGAAGGGGGCCGACGGCTTCCGCGCCAAGGACGGCAAGAAGCTTTCGCCCATCGTCTATGGCTTCACCGGCTCGACCTGGCAGAAGCTGATGGAGGCGATCCAGGGCGATCTGCGCAAGATCGGCGTCGATCTTCGGGTGCAGCTCTTCGATGCCACCATCGCCTGGGGCAAGATGGCGACGCAGGAGTTCGACATGTTCGGGATGAGCTTCCCCTACATCTCGGCCGGTGACGCGCTGAACCTCTACTTCCCCTCTGCCAACGCCCCGACGCCGAACCGGATGAACTGGAAGGACCCGCAGACCGACGAGCTTCTGAACAAGGGCATCACCGCACTGAACGACGCCGACCGCGCTGCCGCCTATGGCGAGGTGCTGAAGAAGGTGCATGAGGCGGCGGTCTGGCTGCCGCTCTATCACGAGCCGATGAAGATCGCGGCCTCGGCCCGCCTGGCCCCCTTCAAGGCCCACAACATCTATGGCTGCGGGCTGTACAAGGGCCTGGACCTGAAGTTCGTGCGCTGAACCTCGTCATTCTCGGGCGAAGCGAAGCGCAGACCCGAGAATCTCTTGCCGGAGATGGTCGGCTCAAGGCCGACCATGACGCCCTTTCGCCTAGCCGGAGCCCGCCATGCCGATCACCCTCATTCGCAATGCAAGCTGGATCGTCGCCTACGACGCCAAGTCCAAGGGCCATGTCTATCTGCGCGATGGCGACGTCGCCTATGACGGCGACCGGGTCGTTCATGTCGGCGGCACCTACAAGGGCAAGGCCGACTCCACCATCGACGGGCGCGGCAGGATGGTCATGCCCGGCCTCGTCAACATCCACTCGCACCCGTCATCCGAGGCGATGTGCAAGGGCTGGAACGACGAACTCGGCAGCACCAAGATGTACGGCACGGCGCTCTACGAGTTCATGCCGCTGTTCCGCTGCGATGCGCAGGGCGTGAAATCCTGCGCGCAGGTGACCTATTCCGAGCTGCTGATGTCGGGTGTCACCACGCTGGTCGATATGTCCGTCGCCTGGGATGGCTGGCTCGAGACCTTCAAGGCTTCGGGCCTGCGGGCCGTGTTCTCGCCGATGTACCGCTCGGCGCGCTGGTACACCGATAACGGCCATCTCGCGAAATACGAATGGGACGAGAAAGCCGGCGAGGCCGCGATGGCGGCTGCCATGAAGCTGCTCGATCAGGTCGCCGCCGACGATTCCGGCCGGCTCTCGGGCATGGTCTCGCCTTCGCAGATCGACACCTGCTCGGCCGAACTGATCCAGGCGAGCTATGCCGAGGCGGAGGCGCGCAAGCTGCCCTTCCAGATCCACGCTGCCCAGAGCATCGTCGAGTTCCACGAGATCACGCGCCGTCACGGCATGACGCCGGTCGAATGGCTGGAATCGCTCGATGTGCTCGGGCCGTTCTCGATCATCGGCCACGGCATCTTCCTCGACCATCACTCCTCGGTGAAATGGCCGCAGACGGACGACATGGGCGCGCTCGTCGAGACCGGCACCCATGTCGCCCACTGCCCGATCGTGTTCCAGCGCCGCGGCATCGCGATGCAGAGCTTCGGGCAATATGTCGCCGCCGGCATCAATGTCGGCATCGGCACGGACACCTACCCGCATCACATGCTGGAGGAATTGCGCGCCGTCTGCATCGGTTCGCGCATGATGGCGGAGGATGTCTACGACCTGCGCACCTCGGACGCGTTCAACGCCGCGACGCTCGGCAGCGCGAAGGCCCTCGGCCGCGACGATATCGGCCGCCTCGCCAAGGGTGCCAAGGCCGACATCGTCATCGTCGACGTGACGCATCCGATGATGCGCCCCCTGCGCGATCCCGTCCGCAGCCTGATCTATGCCGCCGGCGAGCGTGCCGTGACGACGGTCATCGTCGACGGCGTCACGGTCGTCGATAACGGCAAGGTCCTGACCATGGACTACGCTGCGGCTGCCGCCGAACTGGAGGAGGCCCAGCGCCGCGCCGAGCCGAAGGTCCAGGGGCTCGACTGGGCCAAGCGCGACCATCTCGAGATTTCGCCGCTGACCTTCCCGACCAAGGGCTGAGCCTGCAGCCATCGGAGGCGATGGGTCGCCTCCGATGCGCCTGTTCCGCGCGGAACAGCGCGCCGGGCACCTCACGCCTATCCCTGATCACAGCGGCGGACTGGTCCGGCCGCAAGTGGGACAGGGGAGGCAGTGATGGCCAAGGTGATCGAGGACGAATTTGGCACCATGTTCGTGGTCGAATTGGGTGTCGGTCCTAAGCGTGCCAACAATCGCGACGATGTGACGGTGGTTCAGTACCTGCTGAATCTCTACTTCGAGCATCCCGAGAACGCGTCGGCCCGGCGCTTTGCAGGTGGCGGCTATGCGCCCCTCAAGGTCGACGGCATCATCGGGCCCAAGACCAATGCTCGCATCAAGAAATTCCAGGAATTCATGACGAGCATCGGTCTGTTTCTGGTCTGCGACGGCTGCGTCGACAAGGCACGCGCCGATATGGTGGTGCCGGGCAAGTCGTCGTGTCTGTATACGATCTTCGAGCTGAACAGCCACGTCCGCTACCTTTACCTCGATGGCACCGACATTATTCCCCTGCGCCACCGGGCCGACTTCCCGGCCAGGCTGGTTCCGGTCGTCAATCGCTTCCTTCCGCTCTGGGCACAGTGGAATGCGGCGTAGGGCCGGGCTCAGGAAACCGTGACATCGCCGCATTCGATGGCGATCAGAACCTCGCCGGCGGCGACCGTGGCGCCGGCCTTGACCGAGACCCGCGCGACCCGGCCGCTGGCCGGGCTCTTCAGCTCCATGAACAGCTTCATCGACTCCAGCACGGCGACGACCTGGCCGGCGACGACATCATCGCCCTCCACGACATGGATCGCCGCGACGGTGCCGGGCATCGCCGCCCGCAGTGTATCGCCGCCGTCATGGCCTGCTCCGCGCGCCGCTGCCGCCGCATCGACAGCGAGCGCCACGCCGATCCGGCCCTCGAAGCCGCGATAGCGTAGGAACAGCCCGTCGCCGTCGTGAACCGCATGGGCCGGCGAGCCGAGACCGTCGCATTGCACGGCCCAGCCCGTGCCACCCGCCGTCTGCGACAAGGCGATGTCGAAGGCTCCTCCCGGGCCGAGCACGCGCAGGAAGCCGTCATGCGCCTCGGCCTGCAGGCGCGTCTTGTCGTCTCCGGTCGTGACCGCGAGATGGGTCGTGGCCGGGCGGCCGGCGGGCGCCAGCAGCCGGAATCCCGCTAGCGACTGCCACGGCCCCGCGCCTGCGACGACGGCATTCGCTGTCGCCAGCCAGAGTGCCGCAGCGACAGCCCGCAATTCGTCATCGGCCGTACGCGCCGGCTGCCAGCCCTCCGGCCAGGTCTCCTTCAGGAACAGCGTCGTCGCCCGGCCTGCTGCAAAGACCGGAGCCCGCAGCACGTCGATGAGGAGCGGCCTGATCGTGCCCGGCCCCAGCACGACCATCCGGTCGAGCCCTTCCGCGAGCTTGCGCACGGCCCCGGCGCGGTCCGGCGCATGGGCGATCACCTTGGCGAGGAGCGAGTCGTAATGCGTGCCGACGACGCTGCCGGTGGCGACGCCACTGTCGACCCGCAAGCCCTCGGGCTCGCACCAGAGCGCGATCCGCCCGGTATCGGGCCGGAAGCCCTCATCGGCCCGCTCGGCGGTCAGCCGCGCCTCGATGGCGTGCCCTGAGCAGGCGATCTGGCCTTGAGCCAGCGGCAGTGCCTCGCCGGCCGCGATGCGGATTTGCCATTCGACGAGGTCAAGCCCGGTGATCGCTTCGGTCACGGGATGCTCGACCTGGAGCCTCGTGTTCATCTCGAGGAAGAAAACGTCCTCGCTCGCCGCATCGACCAGGAACTCGACCGTGCCGAGATTGTCGTATCCGATCGCCCGCGCCAGCCGCAGCGCATGCTCGTGCAGGGCCGCGCGGGTTTCGGGACGGAGATTGGGCGCCGGCGCTTCCTCGATCAGTTTCTGGTTGGCGCGCTGCACCGAGCAGTCGCGCTCGAACAGATGCACGATGTTGCCATGGCGGTCGCCGGCCACCTGCACCTCGACATGGCGCGGCCGCGTCACGAATTTTTCGATCAGCAATCGGCCGTCGCCAAAGGCGGCTTCAGCCTCGCGCGCCGCGGCCAGGATCGCTCCGTCGAGTTCCGCTTCGCTCTCGACCTTGCGAATACCCTTGCCGCCGCCGCCGGCCGAAGCCTTGACCATCACCGGCAATCCGATGCGCAGGCCCTCCGCCCGCAGCACCGCCGGAGACTGATCGGCGCCGTCATAGCCCGGCACGCCGGGGACGTTCGCCTCACGCGCGATCTGCTTGGAACGGATCTTGTCGCCCATCGCGTCGATCGCCGAGGCCGACGGCCCAATGAAAACGATGCCGTTCGCCTCGCAGGCGGCGATCAGGTCGAGCCGCTCGGACAGGAAGCCGTAGCCCGGATGGATCGCCTGCGCGCCGGTCCTGAGCGCGGCCTCGATGATCCGGTCCGCCCGCAGATAGCTCTCGCGCGCCGGCGCCGGGCCGATGGCGACGGCCGTATCAGCGAGGCGCACATGCAGCGCGTCCCGGTCGGCTTCGGAATGCACCGCGACGGTGCGGATGCCCATCGCGCGGCAGGTCTTGATGATGCGGCAGGCGATCTCGCCGCGATTGGCGATCAGGATGGTGTCGAACATGGCTCCGGTCACATCCTGTACACAGGGCGCGGCGAGGTATCGCGCGGCTCGCCCGCCGCCAGCGCGAGGCACAGGCCCAGAACGTCGCGCGTCTGAGCGGGCTCGATGATGCCGTCGTCCCAGAGCCGGGCGGTGGCGTAATAGGGGTCGCTCTGCTCCTCGAACTGCGCGCGCGTCTTCGCGTCGAGTTCGGCGATGGCCGCCTCGTCGGCCGCTCCCTTGAGCGACTGCCGCCGCAACTCGGTCACGACATTGGCCGCGACCTCGGGGCTCATCGTCGCGATGCGGGCATTGGGCCAGGAGAACAGGAAACGCGGCCGGAAACCGCGTCCGCACATCCCGTAATTGCCGGCGCCATACGAGCCGCCGATCAGCACGGTGTATTTCGGCACGCGCGCATTCGAGACGGCATAGACCAGCTTGGCCGAATGCTTGGCGATGCCGCCGCGCTCGGCCTCGGTGCCGACCATGAAGCCGGTGATGTTCTGCAGGAACAGCAGCGGGATCTGGCGCTGGTCGCAGAGCTCGATGAAATGCGCGCCCTTCACGGCACTTTCCGAGAACAGCACGCCGTTATTGGCGATGATCCCGACAGGGTGGCCGTGGATATGGGCGAATCCCGTCACCAGCGTCGCGCCATAGTCAGGCTTGAAGGCGTTGAAGGCACTGTCGTCGACGATCCGGGCAATGACCTCGCGCACGTCATAGGGCCGGCGCAGATCGGTCGGCACCAGATCGACGAGATCGGCCGGATCGAGCTTCGGCGGTGCGGGCGGTTGCGGCGGGTCCTTCAGAACGCCGGTCTCGCCGAGCGAGCCGACGATCTCGCGCAGCTTCGCCAAGCCCTCCATCTCCGTCAGCACCATATGGTCAGAGACGCCGGAGACCTGGGTATGCATTTCGGCGCCGCCGAGCGTCTCGCCATCGACGATCTCGTGGATCGCCGCCTTCACGATCGGCGGCCCGCCGAGATGGATCCTGCCGGTGCCCTTGACCATGATGACCTCGTCCGACAGCGCCGGGATATAGGCCCCGCCTGCCGTCGCGCCGCCGAACACGATCGAAAGCTGTGGAATGCCGGCTGCCGACATTTGGCACTGGTTGTAGAAGGAGCCGCCGAAATGGTCGCGGTCGGGGAAGACCCGATCCTGCTCGGGCAGGAAGGCGCCGCCGCAATCGACGAGGTAGAGGCAGGGCAGCCGGTGTTCCTCGGCGATCTCCTGCGCGCGCAGATGCTTCCTCACTGTTTCCGCGAAGAAGGAGCCGCCCTTCACGGTGGCATCGTTGGCGATCAGCATGCAGGCGCGGCCCTGCACGATGCCGATCCCGGTCACGATGCCGGCGCCCGGCACCTCGTTGCCGTAGAGCCCCCAGGCGGCCAGCGGCGACAATTCGAGGAAGGGCGTCTGCGGATCGAGCAGCAGGTCGATCCGCTCGCGCACCATGATCTTGCCGCGCGCCTCATGGCGCTCGCGCATCCTGGCGCCGCCGCCGGCCGCGACCAGCGCGTGGCGCTCGCGCAATGTGGCGAGCATGGCCGAGAGCGGGGGAGGGGGGGCAGAAACGGCCTTATCAGTCTCGGACATGCTTCCCCCTGTCACGAATGTTTTCTTCTCAGCCCTCATCCTCAGGAGCAGCCGCAGGCTGCGTCTCGAAGGATGCTCAAGTGCGCTCTGGAGCATCCTTCGAGACGCCACGTTCCGCGGCTCCTCAGGATGAGGGCTGTTGGGGGGCCGAGACTTGATCTCGCCGTCTCATTCACCTACCGTCCGTTAGGTAGGCAGAATGAATGGCGCCGGTCAAGCGCGGGAGAGCATCATGTCGGCAGTCGAGAAACCGGGCTCGGGCGAAGGCCAGCGCCGCTCGCCCTATTTCACCGAGGAGCACGAGGCACTGCGCGACCAGGTCCGCCGCTTCGTCGAGGCCGAGATCAAGCCCCATGCGCTGCAATGGGAAGAGGACGGCTTCGTCCCGCGCGAGGTGCTGCGCAAGATGGGCGCGCTCGGCTTCTTCGGCATCCGTTATCCGGCGGAATACGGCGGCTCCGAGATGGACACGCTCGCGACCGTCGTGCTGGCCGAGGAACTCGGACGCTCGACCTTCTCCGGCGTCGCGATCACCGCGCTCGTCCACACCGATATGGCCTCGGTCCATATCGCCAATGCCGGCAGCCAGGTGCAGAAGGACAAGCACCTGTCGGATATCATTGCCGGCGAGAAGATCGTCGCGGTTGCCGTCACCGAGCCCGATGCCGGCTCGGATGTGAAGGGCATCCGCACCACGGCGCGGCGCGAGGGCGACCACTATGTCCTCAATGGCGCCAAGATGTTCATCACCAACGGCGTCCATGCCGATCTCTACTGTGTCGCCGCCAAGACCGACCCGCAGGCAAGGCCCTCGCAATCGGTCTCGATCTTTCTGGTCGAGAAAGGCACGCCCGGCTTTTCGGTCTCGCGGGCGCTCGACAAGCATGGCTGGCGCTCGTCCGACACGGCCGAGCTCGTCTTCGAGGATTGCCGCATCCCGGCCGAAAACCTGCTCGGGCAGGAGGGCCGCGGCTTCTACGCGATCATGAGCAACTTCCAGAACGAGCGCACCGTGATCGGCGCCATGGCGATCGGCGAGGCGCAGGCTGCGATCGATCTGACGCTGGATTACGTCAAGACGCGAAAGGCCTTCGGCGCGCCGCTCTGGGAGAAGCAGGCGATCCGCCAGAAGCTCGCCATGATGGCGAGCAAGGTCGAGGCCGGGCGCCAGCTCGTCTATCACGCCGCCTGGCTCGATACCCAGGGCTTCGACGCCACCCGCGAGGTCTCTATGGTCAAGGCCTATTGCGGCGAACTGGTCAACGAGGTGATGTATGCCTGCCTGCAGTTCCATGGCGGCATGGGCTACATGCGCGAGAGCACGATCGAGCGCATGACGCGCGATGCCCGCGTCCAGTCCATCGGCGGCGGCGCAACCGAGGTGATGCTGGAAGAGGTGGCGAAGCGGCTGTGAGGGGGCAGAAAAACGCCTCCCGCGTTATGGTCGGGCTTGACCCGACCATCTCGGAAACCAGCTATCTCGTCACGAGATTCTCGGGTCTACGCTTCGCTTCGCCCGAAAATGACGGCGGAGGTTGACGCATGAGCGCGCTGACGCAACGCGAACCCGCAGAAAACCGCTCGCGCCGGCTCATCCTCGACACGGCTGCGCGGCTGCTGCGCTCCGGCGGCTATCATCAGACCACTCTGCGCGAGATCGCGGAAGCCGTCGGCATCCGCAAGGCGAGCCTCTACTATCATTTCGCCTCGAAGGAGGAGATCGTCGAGGCGGTGGTCAATGACGGCGTGCGCTTCGTCCACGAGGCGGTCGTCGCCGCGCTGTCCGCCACGGAAGGCGCTGTCCCGCGCGATCGGCTGGAGGCCGCGATCCGCGCCCATCTCACCGCGCTTCATGGCAATAGTGACTACACCAGCGCCAGCATCAAGGTCTTCACCTTCGGCGAGACCCCGACGCCGGAAAGCGTGCGTCGCGTCCGGCGGGCCTATGAGGATGTTTGGCGCGGGCTCATCGCCGAGTTGCAGGCCTGCGGCGCACTGTCGCGCGAGCGGGCGCCGGACGTGCTGCGTTACCTGCTTCTGGGAGCCATGAACGGCTCCATCGACTGGTTTCGGCCCGAGCGCTTCGATACGAAGAGCCTTGCGCGGGAGTTCGTCGCGCTGATCGCCGCCGGTTGAGGCGCCGCCCGCCGTGGGCCCGAGAGGTGACTTAACTCTGCTTTGAGAAGTCCTCGTACACAACCGCGCCATGGCCGGCGAGCAACTGAAATTTGGCGGAGAATTTCGCAACTCCGCGAGCGAAAACGCTTTCAGGATCGCGCGTCTGGACGAGACGTTGCGACAATGCCGGCTGCTTTTCCTGCTCTCTGCGGTGCTTAACGCGCTCTTCCTGCTGAGCGACTGGCGCTTCGCCGGCACGCCGCATTTCTTCGTTGCGGTGCCTGCCCGGCTGGCGGTGGTGTTGTTCTCGCTGCTGTGTTTCGCACTCGTCCGGCGGGCGGCCCGTTTCGGGCAGGCGCAGGCCGTGACGCTGCTCTGGGAGGCCACGACTGCGGTTGCTGTCGCTTTTCTCGTCAGTTCGCGCAGCGATCTCGCGCTCTTCGTCGTGTTGCTGTTACCATCGATCTTCTATCTCGTCGCGCCGACTTCGTTCCGGTTCACGCTGCTGATGGGCGGCGGTGCCAGCGTGCTGATGCTGATCGGCTATCTCGGTCGCGGCCCGTATCCGCCGACATTGCTCGGCCTCGTGCTCGTCCTCGCCATGCTGAATGTCGCGCTCAGCCTGGTGGTGATCCACGCCAACCGCCTGCGTCGCCTCGAATGGCTCGCGACCCAGGCCGAGCGCTCGGCGCGGCAGGCTCTTCAGGACAGCCAGGCCCTGATCGAGCGCATCTTCATGGCCGTGCCGATCCCGCTTGTCGTCTCCGCCGTCGCCGATGGCAGTTTTCTGCGCGTCAACGACGCGGCGGTCCGCTATCTGGGCGAACCGGGAGCGACCGACCTGAACGGCCGCACCATGGTCGACTGCATCGGGATCGAGGACCGGCGCGACGTGATGGCCGATCTCGATCAGCGGGGCCGGATCGATGCGCTCGAAGTCTCGCTGCGCGATGGCAATAGCCGGCGACGCGACGCCGTCATCACCGCGGCCTCCTTGCCGATCGGCTCGATGCGGGCGGTCGTCGCGGGGATCGTGGACATCACCGAGCGCAAGGCAGCCGAGGCGCATACGCGATGGCAGGCGACGCATGACGCACTGACCGGGCTGCCGAACCGGCTGCTCTTCCAGGAGAGGCTGATAGAGGCCCTGCGCAGTCGCGCCGAGGGTATCGTCGCCCTGTTCCTCGTCGATCTCGACGATTTCAAATCGATCAACGACACGCTTGGCCATGCCGTCGGCGACGAACTGCTCGTCGCGGTGGGGGAGCGGTTGGCGCGCGGGCTTCAGCCCGGCGAATTCGTCGCCCGACTCGGCGGCGACGAGTTCGTGGTGATCGTCCGGCTACCGGGCGGCGTCGACGAGGCGGCGGCGAAGGCCGAGCTGCTGCTGAGCGCCTTGCGCGAGCCTTTTCCCGGAGCTCAGGTGGCGGGGCCGATGCGTGCCAGCATCGGCTTTGCGCTGGCCCCCCATCATCATGACGATGCCGGCGAACTGCTGAAGGATGCCGATCTCGCGCTCTATCGGGCCAAGGCGCTCGGCCGGAACATGGCCCTGATCTACGACCCCGCCATGCGCGAGGCGATGAACGCCCGCGTCGAGATCTGCAGCGCGATCGTCGAGGCCGTGGCCCAGGGACGCATCGTGCCGTTCTACCAGCCCCAGATCGACCTGCGCAGCGGCGCGATCGAGGGCTTTGAGGTGCTCGCGCGCTGGAACCATCCCGAGCGCGGCATCGTTCCGGCCGCCGCCTTCCTTCTCGCGCTCGAGGATGCCGAAACGGCGCGACAGATCGGCGAGGCGGTGCTCTGTCACGCCATGGCGGATCTCAGCGGATGGCGCGATGCCGGCGTCGCGGTCCCGCGCCTGTGGCTCAACCTGGCTCCCGGCGTATTCCGCGATCCGGCCTTCCCGGAAACCCTCCTCGGCAAGCTGGCGACGGCCGGTCTGTCGCCGGAGCAGTTCGGTGTCGAGGTCACCGAGAACGTGCTGCTGACGCGTCAGGGCGAGCAGGCGGGCCCCGCATTGCAGCGCCTGCGCGCAGCCGGCATCCGCGTGGCGCTCGATGATTTCGGCACCGGCTATGCCTCGCTGACGCATCTGCGCCGTTTCCCGGTCGATGTCGTCAAGATCGACCGCGGCTTCGTCATGCGGGTCGGGGAAGGTGGCGAGGATGCCGCGATCGTGCGCGCCGTCGTCGCGCTCACGGCCGAACTCGGCCTGGACGTGATCGCGGAAGGCGTCGAGACGCAAGATCAGCGGATGTTCCTGCGTGCGCTGGGATGTGGCTTCGCCCAGGGCTATCTCTATTCCCGCCCGGTGCCGGCCGATCAGGTTCCGGCGCTGCTCGGTCGTGGCGGCCTGCTGCCCGTCGCTGATGCAGGGCAGGGCGGCGTCGTCGCGGTCTGACGCGCCGGCCCGGGCTTTGCTAGCTTGATGGCCCGCCCGTCTTCGGGCGGCAGATTTGCCCGTTGCAGGAGAGCCTTCGAGCCATGCGTGCCTTCTATCATCCCGACCAGTCGCTGCACGATCCCCGGCAGTATATGCGCTTTGGTCGCGTCGTCGCGCCGAAGGATCTGCCGGAGCGCACGGCGCGCCTGCTCGGAGCGCTGGCGAAACATGGCATCGCGCCCGAGCGGCCGGCCTCGCATGGCACGGCGCCGATCCTGGCGATCCACGATGCCGGCTTCGTCAAGTTTCTCGAAACCGCCTGGGCGCGCTGGCAGGAACTCCCGGCCGAGCGCGGCCCCGAGGTCTGGCCGAGCACCTTCCCCTATTGGAGCGGCCGCCCCGACGAGGACGTCCGCCCACCCTGCCGGCCGACCGGCTACATCGGCCAGCTCGGCTGGTATCTTGGCGACATGTCGGTTCCGATCGGCGAGCATTGCTGGCATTCGACGCTGCTCTCGGCCGAAACAGCTGTAACGGCGGCCGATGCGATCCTGGCTGGCGAAAAGGCGGTCTATTCGCTCTGCCGCCCCTCCGGCCATCATGCCCGGGCCGACCGCGCCACCGGCTTCTGCTATCTCAACAATACCGCGATCGCGGCCCAGCGCCTGCGTTCGAGCTTCAGGAAGGTCGCGATCCTCGACGTCGATGCCCATCACGGCGACGGCACGCAGCAGATCTTCTATCGCCGCAACGATGTGCTGACGATCTCGGTCCATGCCGATCCCTCGAACTACTACCCGTTCTACACCGGCTATGAGGACGAGCGCGGCAACGGCCCGGGCGAAGGTTTCAACCTCAATCTGCCTTTGGCCCACGGCTCTGGCGGCGCTGCGATGGCGGCGGCTGTCGACCGGGCGGGCGAGGCGATCCGCGACTTCGGAGCAGATGTCGTCATCGTCGCGCTCGGCTACGACGCCCACAAGGACGACCCGATCGGTGTGCTCAAACTGGACGCCGCCGATTTCGGCACCATCGCCACCAAGGTGAAGGCCTTCGGCCTGCCGACGCTGGTGGTGCAGGAGGGCGGCTATGCGATCGAGGCGATCGGGGATTGCCTGGATGCGTTTATTGGCGGGTTCAAGGGATAGCCTCAACGCGAGTCATGGTCGGGCTTGACCCGACCATCTCATCGCAATCGGGGCACCGGTTATCCCCGGGGCGGTTCATCCGGCAGGAGATTCTCGGGTCGCCCTGCGGGCGCCCGAGAATGACACTGTTGCCGCCTTAAATTACCGCCTCGATCAGGAACGGCCCCTTCCGTCCGAGCGCGCCCTTGAACAGCCTGGTGAACTCCTCGGCCGTGGTCGCTCGCGCTGCTTCCACACCCATGCCGCGCGCCATCGCGACCCAGTCCAGCGCCGGCTCGTCGAGATTGAGCATCAGCGTGGCGTTGCGGCCGAAATCATTGACGCCGACGGCGCGCATCTCGCCATGCAGGATCGCATAGGTCCGGTTCGCGAAGATCACCGTGACAATGTCGAGGTTCTCGCGTGCCTGAGTCCACAGGCCCTGGACCGTGTACATGCCCGAGCCGTCGGCCTGCATGCCGATGACCTTGCGGTCTGGGCAGGCGACGGCGGCGCCGACGCACATCGGAATGCCTTCGCCGATCGCCCCGCCGGTGAGCTGCAGATAATCGTGCTGCGGTGCGCTGTGGCATTGCTGGTAGAAGACGCGGCCCGACGAGACCGACTCGTCGCAGATGATCGCTTGTTCGGGCAAGAGCCGCGCGACGATGGTGCAGACCTTGTCGGCGTCGAGATCGCCGGTCGGCAGAGCCGTCTCGGTCTGGGCCTTGGCGATGAAGGCAGGTTCCGCCTTCGTCGCGCCGGTCTCCTCGGCCAGCGCCGCGAGCGCGCCGACGAGATCGTCGCCCATGGTGGCGAGTTTGGTCACGACGCAGCCGTCATGGATCAGCCGGCCGGGCTTGCCCGGATAGGCGAAGAAGCCGACCGGAATCTGCGCGCCGACCAGCACCAGCAGGTCGATATCCTTCAACTGCTCCAGCGCCATGTCGACGGGGTAGAACACCTTGGGAAGCGCGACGCGCCCGGCACCGCGCTCGATGCGGCCGTTCGACATCTGGCCGTACATCTTGCAGCCCGTCGCCGCGCAGATACGGGCCGCGGTCTCGAGCGGCCCCTCGCGCAGTGATGAGCCGGTCATCATCAGCGCGGCGCGGGCGCCATGCTTGCGCAAGGCGGCGGCGACCTCGCGCACCGTCTCCGCCGCGACGGTCCTGAAGGCGGGCACAGGGGTGGCTTTGACCTCGGCCGGCTCCACGCTGCCCCAGGCGCAGTCGGCAGGCAGGATCGCGGTGGCGACGCCGGGCAGCGACATTGCGGCGGCATAGGATTCGCCGATCGCCGGCCCGACATCCTCGGGGCTGGCGATGCGCCGGACGTAATGCGACATCGGCTTCGCCAGGCTCTCGATGTCGCTGGTCAGCGGCGCGTCATGCTGCAGGTGGTAGGTCGCGTGGTCGCCGACGACGTTCAGCATCGGCGTCCAGGCGCGCCTGGCATTGTGCATGTTGGCAAGCGCATTCGCCATGCCGGGTCCGCAATGCAGCAGCGTCGCCGCCGGCTTGTCCGCCATGCGGGCATAGCCATCAGCCGCGCCCGTCACCACACCCTCGAACAGCCCGAGCACGCAGCGCATCTGCGGCTTGCGGTCGAGCGCCGCGACGAAATGCATCTCGGACGTGCCGGGATTGGCAAAGCAGACATCCACGCCGTTGACGAGCAGCGTGTCGCAGAGGCGGTCGGCACCGTTCATTCTGATCGTTCCTGGGCGAAGAAGGAGCAAGTCGTTCGAGGGGTGCTCAGGGGAAGGGATGTTCCCGTCTCTGTCAAACAAGAGAATGTCATTGCTGTCCCCAGCGATGGTGATCGGCCGCTTGACGGATTTGCATATGCATTTAACCTCGTCTGGAACGAAGGTTGCATCTGGCCGCGCCATGCGGTGCGATGGGCTTTGGTCCTCGCACGAAGCCGGACATCACAACACAGGGGAAGGGTCCCGTCATGACAGCCTGGAAGCGTTTCGGAACGGTGGTGGGCCTCGGCCTTGCGGCGGCTCTCGCCGCGGGCGGTGCGCAGGCGCAGACCAAGGTGAATATCGGCATTTCCGGCTGGACCGGCTTCGCACCGCTCGTCCTCGCCAAGGAGGCCGGCATCTTCGCCAAGAACGGTCTCGACGTCACGATCAAGAAGATCCCGCAGAAGGACCGTCACCTCGCGATCGCGTCCGGCGACATCCAGTGCGCCGCGACGACCGTCGAGACCTGGATCGTCTGGGACGCTGCGGGCGTGAAGACCAAGCAGATCTTCCAGCTCGACAAGAGCTACGGCGCCGACGGCATGGTGACGCGCAGTGCGATCGGCTCGATCAAGGACCTCAAGGGCAAGACCGTCGCGGCCTCGGCGCCGGGCACCTCGCCCTATTTCGCGCTCGCCTGGTTCCTCAAGGAGAACGGCATGTCCGTGAAGGACGTGACGGTCGTGAACATGGAGCCCGGCCCTGCGGCACAGGCCTTCATCGCCGGCCAGAACGACGCGGCCCTGACCTATGAGCCCTATCTCTCCGCCGTGCGCGAGAAGCCCGACGCCGGCAAGATCATCGCCACGACGCTCGACTATCCGATGGTGATGGACACTTTCGGTTGCACGCCGGCCTTCCTCGCCGCCAACGACACGGCCGCCGCCGCGCTGACCAAGAGCTATTTCGAGGCGCTCGACCTGATCAAGGCTGACAAGGACAAGGCCTTCGGCATCATGGGCGCCGATGTGAAGCAGACCGGCGAGCAGTTCGGCAAGTCGGCCGGCTTCCTGCGCTGGTCGGATGCGGCGGGCAACAAGGCCTTCTTCTCGGGCGAGTGGCAGGCCTTCTCGGCCAAGGCTGCCGACCTGCTGCTCGAGATCGGCCTGATCAAGGCCAAGCCCGATCTGAAGGATCTGGTCGAGACGAAATACGTCGCCGGCAAGTGAACGGCGGCAGGCGCACACAACCGTCATGCTCGCCCGCGTGGCGAGCATCCACGCCTTGAACTCCGTCCTCGACGCAGGAAGGCGCGGATGGTCGGGACAAGCCCGACCATGACGCTGGAGCAGCCAGTCCTCCCCGACATCCTGGCTCCCGGCCTGCGCGTTGTCTTCTGCGGCACGCAGGCAGGGGCCGTATCGGCGAGGCGGGGAGCCTATTATGCCGGACCCGGCAACAGGTTCTGGAAGGCGCTCCATGCCGTCGGCCTGACGCCGCGCCAGCTCGCTCCGGAGGAATTTCCGGAACTGCTGCGGCTCGGCATGGGCCTGACCGATGTGGCGAAGGCGTCATCGGGACCGGATTCGGATCTGCTGCCGGCGCATTTCGACATCGAAGGTTTCAAAGAGAAGATGAGATCCTTTGCTCCGGCCGTGATCGCTTTCAACGGCAAGCGCGCGGCACAGGCCGTGCTCGGCTTGCGAGATAGCACCCTGCCTTACGGCTTGTGGCAGGCGCGGATGGAGGGCGCATCCGTGTTCGTCCTGCCCTCGACATCCGGCGCCGCCTCCGGCTTCTGGTCGCTCGCGCCGTGGCGGAATCTGGCCGCCGTCCTGAACCGCGAGGCACCGCGCTCATGAGACCCCTCCAGCCGGTTTCTGCCCCCGCTCGCGTGGGGTACGGCATCGCCTTCTTCGCGTTGTTCGTCGCGCTCTGGTCGGTCGCGACCTTCGGCGGCTATGTCCAGCGGCTGTTCCTGGCCGACCCCATCACCATGGTGCGGGAAGGTTACAACCTGCTGGTCCAGTATGGCTTCGCCTTCGACATCGGCATGACGATCTGGCGTGTCGTCGGCGGCTTCGTGCTGGCGGTGCTGGTCGCGCTGCCGCTCGGCATCATGATGGGCGCCTACAAGCCGATCGAGGCCTTCCTCGAGCCCTTCGTCTCCTTCGCGCGCTATTTGCCGGCCTCGGCCTTCATCCCGCTGCTGATCCTGTGGGCCGGCATCGGCGAGGCGCAGAAGCTGCTCGTCATCTTCATCGGCTCGGTCTTCCAGCTCATCTTGATGATCGCGGTCGCGGTCGGCTCGATCCGGCGTGATCTGGTTGATGCCGCCTACACGCTGGGCGCGACCGACACCTCGGTTGTGCGCCGCGTGCTGCTGCCCAACGCGGCGCCCGAGATCGCCGAAATCTTCCGCCTCGTCCTCGGCTGGGCCTGGACCTATGTCATCGTCGCCGAGCTGATCGGCTCGTCCTCCGGCATCGGCCACATGATCACCGACAGCCAGGCCCTGTTGAACACCGGGCAGATCATCTTCGGCATCATCGTCATCGGCCTGATCGGGCTGGTCTCGGATTTCCTGTTCAAGGCGGTCAATCAGCGCCTCTTCCCCTGGGCGCAAAGATGAGCAAGCTTCTTGTCGAGAATGTCGGGAAGGTCTTCCCGGCTCAAGCGAACGGCCAGCCGACCCGCGCCCTGATGCCGACCTCGCTCAAGGTCGGCGACAACGACTTCATCGCCATCCTCGGCCCCTCCGGCTGCGGCAAGTCCACCCTGCTGCGGATCATCGGCGGGCTGGAGACGGCGAGCGAGGGCAGGATCGTGCTGGACGGCGTGCCCGTTTCCGGCCCGGGCGCCGATCGCGGCTTTGTCTTCCAGAGCTACACGTTGTTCCCCTGGCTGACAGTGGCGCAGAACATCGCCTTTGGCTTGCGCGAGAAGGGCGTGCCCGAGCGCGAACGGCTCGATATCGCCCGCAAATGGGCAGACAGGGTCGGACTATCGAGCTTCGTCGACCATTTTCCCAAGCAGCTTTCGGGGGGCATGCAGCAGCGCACCGCGATCGCCCGCGCGCTCGCCAACGATCCCAAGATCCTGCTGCTCGACGAGCCCTTCGGCGCCCTCGACAACCAGACCCGCGCGCTGATGCAGGAGATGCTGCTCGGCATCTGGGAGCGCGAGCAGAAGACCGTGCTCTTCGTCACCCACGATATCGAGGAGGCGATCTTCGTCGGCTCGCGCGTCGTGGTGATGAGCGCGCGGCCTGGCCGGATCAAGGCCGACATCGCCGTCGATCTGCCCCATCCGCGGCCTTACACCATCAAGACGACCCCGGAATTCGTCGCGCTCAAGGAGCGCCTCGTCGAGGAAATCCGCGCCGAGGTGATGGCGAGCCCTCACTGAACGACGCATCGGAGCGCCGAACCTGCGGGCCGATTGACAGCCTGCCGGGATGATGCTTGTTTCTGCCTCAATTGGCCTGACCACATGGCCAAAGCGAGCTTCCGGTCACGGGAGCCGGGGGATGGAAACCGGGAGCAAGCTGTGCCGCTCGAGGCTGTCGAGTCGCCACGTCTGTATCGCCAGATCGCCGACCAGCTCCGCCATCTTATCGATCGGCGCGAGTATCCGGTCGGCGGCCGACTGCCGCCCGAGCGCGAGCTGGCAGAAAAGCTCGGCGTGTCGCGCCCCTCCGTCCGCGAAGCCCTGATCGCGCTCGAGGTCGAGGGCCGCGTGCGCATCCGCATGGGCTCCGGCGTCTATGTTGTCGACCGGCCCGCCGGTCAGCCGACCCTGCTTCCCGTTGCCGACGAGGCCCCGGAAGGGCCCTTCGAGGTGCTGAAGGCGCGCGAACTGGTCGAGAGCGCGGTCTGCGCCGAGGCCGGCAGCTCGGCACGCCCGGATGACGTGGCGACGCTCGACGACATCCTCGCCCGGATGGAGCTGCCCGGTCTGTCCAGCGACGAACTGGTCGCGCTCGACCGTTCGTTTCATGTCGCCATCGCCTCGACCCTCGGCAATGCGGTGCTGGCGCGCTTCGTCGGCATGCTGTTCGACCAGCGCATCAACCCGTATTTTCGCCAGCTCGCGAGCTATTTCGAGAACGCCGAATCCTGGCGCGAGGCGGTGGCCGAGCACCACGAGATTCGCGACGCGATTGCGGCGGGACAGAGCGATGGCGCGCAGGCGGCCATGCGCCGTCACCTGCAGCGCTCGCAGGAGCGCTTTTCACAGAGCTTCGGCGAAGGGCCTCTCCATGCGAGGCCCGGCCGGCGCGGAGGCGGGCGGGAGAGCGTCGTGACCCGCCTTGCCCGAAAGAACTGACGCAAGAAGAAGACTGACCTGAAAACTGGCGGAAAATACAGCAACAAGACCAATCCCATGGGAGGGACGAGAGCGATGAAGACCTATCTGACGATGGCGGCGGTCGCCGCGAGCCTGATCGTCGCCGGCGCGCCGGCGCAGGCACAGACCAAGCTGAAATGGGCGCATGTCTACGAGACCTCCGAGCCGTTCCACACGGAATCGGTCTGGGCGGCCGACGAGTTCAAGAAGCGCACCAATGGCAAGTACGAGATCACGGTCTATCCGGCCTCGCAGCTCGGCAAGGAAACCGACATCAACCAGGGCCTGACGCTCGGCACCGTCGACATCATCATCTCGGGGTCGAGCTTCGCTGCGCGCGCCTTCCCGCCGATCGGGGTGACCTATTACCCCTTCACCTTCCGCGGACCCGACCATCTGCTCGCCTACACCAAGAGCGACGTCTTCACCGACATGGCCAAGGGCTACCAGGAGAAGAGCGGCCACCAGATCGTCTCGGTGACCTATTACGGCACCCGCCACACCACTTCGAACAAGCCGATCAAGAGCTGCGCCGACATGAAGGGCCTCAAGATCCGCGTGCCCGACGTGCCGGCCTATCTCGCCATGCCGCGCGCCTGCGGCGCCAACACCGCCCCGATCGCCTTCGCCGAGGTTTATCTCGCGCTCCAGAACGGCACCGTCGAGGCGCAGGAGAACCCGCTGACCACGATCGAGGCCAAGAAGTTCTACGAGGTCCAGAAGCACATCGTTCTGACCGGCCACATCGTCGACCATCTCAACACGGTCGTCGCCAAGCAGCTCTGGGACAAGCTCTCGCCCGAGGACCGCAAGATCTTCACCGAGGTCGCGCAGGAGGCTTCCGCCCGCGCCACCAAGAAGATCCAGGCCGACGAGGTCAAGCTGGTCCAGTTCTTCAAGGACAAGGGCTTGACCGTGACCGAGGTCGACAAGGCGGACTTCCTCGCCAACGTCCAGAAGAACGTCACCTTCGAGCAATTCGGCTATCGCAAGGCCGATTGGGATCGCATCCAGGCGATCAAGTAAGCCCTATCGAACAGCCCGGCGGCGTCTCGCCGCCGGGTCTCCCGAGCCCACGGCCCTGCTGCGGCCGATATCAGCGAGGTCTGCCGTGGCCACTGACACGACGCCGGAAATCCATACGAAGGTGACGAGCGAAGAACTCGCCCATGTCTTCGACGAAGCGCCACCGCCGGCCGATCTCGGCGTCTACGGCGTCGAGGACTGGATCACGCTGACGGCCTTCTGGGTCATGGTCGGCTGCGTTATCCTGCAGTTCTTCACCCGCTACGTTTTGAACAATTCCTTCGCCTGGACGGAGGAGATTGCGATCTATGCGCTGGTCATCGTGGTCTTCCTTGGCGCGTCGCTCTGCGTGCGTGCCTCGCGCCACATCCAGGTCGATTTCCTCTATCGCTACATGTCGCCGGGGCTCGGCCGCATCATGGCGACCTTCGTCGATGTCGTTCGCATCGGCTTCTTCGCCTACGGCACCTGGCTGATGTACAAATACGCGTCGCTCATCCCCGACGAGATGATGACGACGGTCGATTTCCCGAAATCCTTCGTCTTCAACGCGGTCGTTCTCGCCTTCGCGCTGATGACGCTCCGCGCCCTGCACGTCGCCTGGCAGAACTGGCAGCGCGGCTATTCCGTGCTGGAGAAGCCGGAAGCTTTCGACGGCTCGGAGGCCTGAGACCAACATGCTAATCCTGCTCGGTTCCTTTCTTGGCCTGATGATCCTCGGCGTGCCGGTGGCGATTGCCATGGCGGTCGCCTCGCTCGCCTTCATCCTCGTTTCCGGCTCGGTGCCCGACGTCATCCTGGCGCAGCGCATGATCGCCGGCGTCGAGAGCTTCCCGCTGCTCGCCGTGCCCTTCTTCATCCTCGCCGGCAACCTGATGAACATCGCCGGCGTCACTGGCCGCATCTACGCCTTTGCGGTCGCGCTGGTCGGCTGGATGCGCGGCGGCCTGGCCCAGGTCAACATCATCGGCTCGGTGATCTTCTCCGGCATGTCCGGCACCGCCATCGCCGATGCCGCCGGCATCGGTACGATCGAGATCAAGGCGATGAAGGATCACGGCTATTCGGCCGAGGTCGCGGTCGGCGTCACGGCGGCCTCGGCCACGCTGGGGCCGATCATCCCGCCTTCTCTGCCCTTCGTCATCTACGGCATGATGTCGAACACCTCGATCGGCGCGCTCTTCCTCGGTGGCGTCATCCCGGGCGTGGTCATGACGCTGTTCATGATGGCCACCGTCGCGATCTTCGCGCGCATCTACAACTGGGGCGCGGACTCCAAATTCTCGCTCAAGGAGATCGGCACCGCCGGCATCGAGGTGGTGGTCGTGCTCGCGTTCCCGCTGGTCGCCTATCTCCTGAAATGGGCCGGATTGTCGGATAATCTCGCGATCGGGCTCGCTCTCGCCGGCTTGCTGGCCGTCGACTATTATTTCGACTTCTCGGCTGTGATGGCGCTGATGACTCCGGTCATCCTGATCGGCGGCATGACGATGGGCTGGTTCACGCCGACCGAGGCAGCGGCTGCGGCGGTGATCTGGTCGCTCTTCCTCGGCCTCGTGCGTTATCGCTCGATGACGCTGCGGACGCTGACCAAGGCGACTTTCGACACGATCGAGACCACGGCCTCCGTGCTCTTTATCGTCACGGCGGCCTCGATCTTCGCCTGGTTGCTGACGGTCTCGAACACCGCGCAGATCATGTCCGACGCGATCCTGAGCCTGACCCAGAACAAATGGGTCTTCCTGATCCTGGTGAACCTGCTGCTGCTGTTCATCGGCTGCTTCCTCGACACCATCGCCGCGATCACCATCGTGGTGCCGATCCTGCTGCCGATCGCGCTCAAGCTCGGCGTCGACCCGATCCATTTCGGCCTGATCATGACGCTGAACCTGATGATCGGCCTGCTCCATCCGCCGCTCGGCATGGTGCTCTTCGTGCTCTCGCGCGTCGCCAAGCTCTCCGTGGAGCGGACGACCATGGCGATCCTGCCCTGGCTGATCCCGCTCTTCGCGGCGCTGTTTGCGATCACCTTCATCCCCGAGCTGACGCTCTGGCTGCCGCGTACGATGGGGATGATCCGGTAGAGTGCGACGGGCTCGTTGTCCGTGCCGATCACTTCGTCGGCGCGGAAACGTGAAGCAGACGTGACGCCACCGCGCGTGAACGCGGGCTAAGGCTGTTGACCAGCCAAAGCCGGAGTTCGCTGCATGACGTCAGCCCTCGCATTCGCCGCCGGCCTTGTGCTTGCCGCCTTTGTCGCAGGGTCGGCGATGGCCGAGCCGGTCACGCTCGTGGCCGCGGACAAGGTCAAGGTTTTCGCGGAGTATTCCGGTGATGCCGACAAGGCCAGGCCGGTCGTATTGCTCTTCCATCAGGCTTCGTCGAATGCGGGTGAGTATGCGACGATCGCGCCGAGGTTGAACGCGCTTGGCTTCAATGCGCTCGCGCTCGACCAGCGTTCGGGCGGCAGCGGCTGGGGCCGCGAGAACCAGACCGCCAAGGGCGTTCGCGCCGGCGCCGGTTTCGAACAGGTTTTGCCCGATCTCGAAGCCGCACTGGATTGGGCCAGGGCGTCCGGCCGGACCGGCAAGGTCGTGCTCTGGGGTTCAAGTTATTCGGCCTCGCTGGTCTTCCTGCTGGCGGCAAAGCATCCGGGACGAGTCGCCGGCATCCTCGCCTTCTCGCCGGGTGAATACCTCGGTGGTGGGGGCACGGTGCGGGCCGCAGCGGCAAAGGTCGCCGTGCCGATTTTCGTGTCGTCTGCAAGTGATCCAGGCGAGATCGCCGCGGCAAAGGCGATCATCGATGCGTCTCCAGCCGCCGTGAAAACGCAATTCCGCCCGAAGGTGGGCACCCACGGTTCATCCACGTTGCGTCTTGACCGCAATCCGGCCGGCGCCGCCGAGAACTGGCAAGCGGTCGAGGGCTTTCTGGCCAGGCTGAAATAGCGTTGCCGCGTCAAGCCGGTGTTTTGGCATGGAGGTCGATCGCGAAGCCGACCGCCGCCTCATCGCCCGTGAGCAGGCCTTGCTCGCCATGCTCCAGCACGACGCTGTCGCCGATGCCGATTTGCGCCTCCCCGATCGTCCAGTGGCCTGCGGACACGGCGAAAATCAGCCGGTCGCCGGAGGCGGCAAGCGCGAGCCGGCCGGGTCCGGCAAGGCGCCTGACATGCTGCTGCCAGTGATTGCCTCGCGTCATGACGTTGAGGTCGGTGATCGGCCCGGCGAGAAGCCGACCCTCGACAGAGCACGCGCCGTCGAATGCGTAGGGCGGGCCGTCCGATGTAAGCACGACGCTCTTCCCATCGGCGAAGGCCAGCGTGATCCCCGGGCCGGCCAGCACGGCCAATGTCCGGTCAATTCCGGGGAAGCGCGAGAACGCTCCGTCGCTGGCGACCTGTGCCATGCTGATGCGCCAGCCGAAATCGTCGAGCGAGGCGTCCGGCGGACTGATTGCGATCTCGGTCGTCACGCCACCGCCGTTCTTCCACGGCATGACGCGGCAATCGATGGCGCGGATCACGTGCATCGTCAGCCAAGAATACCCGGCAGCTTCAGTCCCTTCTCACGGGCACAGTCCTGCGCGATCTCGTAGCCGGCATCGGCATGACGCATCACGCCGGTCGCCGGGTCGTTCCAGAGCACGCGCTCCAGCCGCTTGGCGGCTTCCGGCGTCCCGTCGGCGACGATGACCACGCCCGAATGCTGCGAATAGCCCATGCCAACGCCGCCGCCATGATGCAGCGAGACCCAGGTCGCGCCGCCGGCCGTGTTGAGTAGCGCATTCAGCAGCGGCCAGTCGGAAACCGCGTCGGAGCCGTCCTTCATCGCTTCCGTCTCGCGATTGGGTGAAGCGACGGAACCGGAATCGAGATGGTCGCGGCCGATCACGACGGGCGCCTTCAGCTCGCCTTTCGCCACCATCTCGTTGAAGGCGAGGCCGAGCCGGTGCCGGTCGCCGAGGCCGACCCAGCAGATGCGGGCGGGGAGGCCCTGGAACTGGATCCGCTCGCGGGCCATGTCGAGCCAGTTGTGCAGATGCGTGTCGTCCGGCATCAACTCCTTCACGCGCTGGTCGGTTTTGTAGATGTCCTCCGGGTCTCCCGAGAGCGCCGCCCAGCGGAACGGCCCGACACCCCGGCAGAACAGCGGCCGGATATAGGCCGGCACGAAGCCCGGAAAATCGAAGGCGTTGTGAACGCCCATGTCTTTCGCCATCTGGCGGATGTTGTTGCCGTAATCGAGCGTCGGCACGCCCATCGTCTGGAAGTCCAGCATGGCCCGCACATGGGTGGCCATCGAGGTCTTCGCGGCTTCGATCGTGCCGGCCGGGTCGCGCTCCTTGCGCTCTTCCCATTCGGCCAGGGTCCAGCCGGCGGGAAGGTAGCCGTTGAGCGGATCATGCGCCGAGGTCTGGTCGGTGACGACGTCGGGGCGGATGCCCCGGCGGACCATGTCGGGAAACACCTCGGCGGCATTGCCGAGCACGCCGACGGAGACGGCCTTGCCCTTGGCATGGGCGGCTTCGACGATCTTCAGCGCGTCGTCGACGCTGTCGGCCTTCTCGTCGAGATAGCCGGTGCGCAACCGGAAATCGATGCTCGACGGCTTGCACTCGACTGCGATCATCGAGGCACCGGCCATGGTCGCCGCCAGCGGCTGCGCGCCGCCCATGCCGCCCAAGCCCCCGGTCAGGATCCACTTGCCCTTGAGCGAACCGCCATAATGCTGCCGGCCGACCTCCACGAAGGTCTCATAGGTGCCCTGAACGATGCCCTGCGTGCCGATATAGATCCAGGAGCCGGCCGTCATCTGGCCGTACATCATCAGCCCGAGCTTATCGAGCTCGTGGAAATGCTCCCAGTTCGCATAGGCCGGCACGAGGTTCGAATTCGCGATCAGCACGCGCGGCGCATCCGCATGGGTGCGGAAGATGCCGACCGGCTTGCCCGACTGCACCAGCAGCGTCTCGTCGGCTTCGAGCGAACGCAACGAGGCGCAGATGCGATCGAAATCCTCCCAGGTCCGGGCGGCCCGGCCGATACCGCCATAGACCACGAGTTCGCCGGGCTTCTCGGCGACGTCGGGATCGAGATTGTTCATCAGCATGCGCAGCGGCGCTTCGGTGAGCCAGCTCTTGGCACTGATCTCGGTCCCTCGCGGGCTGCGGATGACGCGGCTGTTGTCGATGCGGGTCATGTCGGGCTCCGTTCCGGGCAAGGGGCGGTCTGATCGAAGAGGCAGTGGCAAGCTATCAGCCGAGACCGACCGTCTGGACCATCGCTGCGGCGAGCGCCGCAGCGATGACGCTCTCCAGTGCGCCTTGCAGCGGGCGGGCGCGGGTCGCGTCGAAACGCCAGGGTGGCGCCTCCTCGGAAAGATAGGCCGACAGCGCGATTTCCATCTGGATCGCGTGGACGTTCTCATGCGGGCGGCCATAATGCCGCGTGATCCAGCCGCCCTTGAAGCGGCCATTGGCGATCTGCGTGAGATCATGGTCGGCCATCGCGGCGATGGCAGCGGTCTCAACGGCGGGCGCGCAACTCCGGCCGGAGTTGGTGCCGAGATTGAGCGTCGGCAGCGTTCCTGGGAACAGGCGCGGTATCTCCGATTTGATCGAATGGCAGTCCCAGAGCAGGCACCAGCCATGGGCGGCCCTGGCCCGTGCGATCTCGGTCGCGAGCGCGTCGTGATAGGGCTGAAAATAGGCCTCGCGCCGCCGCGCGATCTCAGCCTCGTCAGGAGGCGTCGTCCAGATCGGCTCGCCGTCGAAGGTCGTAGTCGGGACCAGCTCGGTCGTCGCCTGGCCAGGATAGAGCGAGGCGCCCGACGGGTCGCGGTTCAGGTCGATGACATAGCGCGACAGCCCGGCCTCGACGATCGTCGGCTGGAAGCGTTCCGCGAAGGCGTAGAGCTCGCACATATGCCAGTCGGTATCAGGCACGGCCCGGCCGGTCTCGTTCAACGCGGCGTGCACCTCCGGCGGCAGCCCGGTGCCGGGATGCGGCATCGACAGGATGAGCGGGGAGGGGCCCCGGGTGACGGTGACGATGTCGGTAGTCATCGGAAAACCTCACGAACCACAGCGTCATGCTCGCCCTCGTGGCGAGCATCCACGTCTTCGTCATAGTGCTCGATCGGCGAAGACGTGGATGGTCGGGACAAGCCCGACCATGACGGAACGGGCGCCATCACGCCGAGATCTCCGCAAACGCGTCCAGCCCCGCCGCCTTCCCGACAGCGCCCGACAGCACGAACGCCGTCGCCGCCGCGAGGTCAGGCGCGAGATACCGGTCCTCCGTCAGCGGCGCGATCTGGCTGCGCAGCAGCGCCAGCGCCGGCTCCAGTCTCGGGCTCGTCTTCATCGGGCGATGATGCTCGATCGCCTCGGCCGCCGCCATCAGCTCCACGCCGACGATGCTGGCGGCATTCGCCGCCATGTCGAGCAGGCGGAAGGCGCCATGCGTCGCCATCGAGACATGATCTTCCTGATTGGCTGAAGTGGGGATGGTGTCCACCGAAGCAGGATAGGCCTTCTGCTTGTTCTCCGATGCGAGCGCGGCGGCCGTCACCTGCGCGATCATGAAACCGGAATTCAGTCCGGCATCGCGCGCCAGGAAGGGCGGCAGACCGCTCATCACGGGGTCGACCAGCAGCGCGATCCGGCGCTCCGAGAGATTGCCGATCTCGCACAGCCCCATCGCCAGCATGTCGGCGGCGAAAGCGACCGGCTCGGCGTGGAAATTCCCGCCTGAGACGATCTCGCCCGGCCCCAGCACCAGCGGGTTGTCGGTGACGGCATTGGCTTCGATTCCGAGCGTCGCAGCGGCATTGCCGAGCAGGTCGCGGATCGCGCCCATCACCTGCGGCTGGCAGCGCAGCGAATAGGGGTCCTGCACCTTGCTGTCGCCGAAACGGTGGCTGTCGCGGATTTCGCTGCCGGCGATCAGTTCGAGCAGGATGGCGGCGACGCGGATCTGGCCGGGCTGCCCACGCAGGTTCTGGATGCGCGGATCGAACGGCGTATCGGAGCCTTTCAGCGCATCGACCGAAAGCGCGCCCGCCACGAGCGCGGCGTCGAAGACGCGGGCCATCGCGCTGAGCCCGGCGAGCGCGAGCGCCGTCGAGACCTGCGTCCCGTTGATCAGGGCGAGCCCTTCCTTGGGGCCGAGCGCGAGCGGTGCCTGGCCGATCCGGGACAGCGCATCGGCCGCCGGCATGACCTCGCCCTTCAGCCTGATCTCGCCGACGCCCATCAGCGCGGCGGTGAGATGGGCGAGCGGCGCGAGATCGCCCGACGCGCCGACCGAGCCCTTGGCCGGCACGACCGGCAGGGCATCGGCCCTGAGCGCGCCGAGCAGCGCCTCGACCACGACGGGCCGCACGCCAGATGCCCCGCGCGCCAGGCTCGCCGCCTTCATCGCGAGGATCAGCCGGACCACGCCGTCGGGCAAAGCAGGGCCGGTGCCGACCGCATGGGATAGGATCAGGTTGCGCTGGAGCGTGGCGAGATCGGCATCGGCGATGCGCACGCTGGCGAGCTTGCCGAAGCCGGTGTTGACGCCATAGGTCACGGTTCCGGCCGCGACGATGTCGTCGACGATGGCTTGCGCGGCCGCAATGGCGGCGGCGCTCGAGGCGGAAAGCGAGACCGACGCGCCGTCGAGCACGTCACGCCATTGCGTCAGGGCCGCCTGGCCGGGGGCGAGGGGGAGAGACATGCTCATTGTCCGTTCCAGATGCGGGCGTGAAGCGGGTTGAAGCCGATGCGGTAGGCAAGTTCGGCAGGGCGTTCGATGTCCCAGATCGCGAGGTCGCAGGCCTTGCCGGGTTCGAGCGTACCGATCTGATCCTGGAGCCCCAGCGCCCGCGCCGCATGCCGGGTCAACCCGGTCAGCGCCTCCTCCGGCGTCAGCCGGAAGAGTGTGCAGGCCATGTTCATCACCAGAAGCGGCGAGGTCAGCGGCGAGGAGCCCGGATTGGCATCGGTCGCGAGCGCGATCGCCACGCCATGCCGGCGCATCGCTTCGATCGGCGGCATCTGCGTCTCGCGCAGGAAATAGAAGGCGCCGGGCAGGACGACCGCGACCGTACCGGCCTCGGCCATGGCGATCACGCCGGCCTCGTCGAGATATTCGAGATGGTCGGCGGACAGGGCGCCCATTTCCGCCGCCAGCGCCGCGCCGCCGAGATTGGAAAGCTGCTCGGCGTGAATCTTGATCGCCAGCCCCTTCGCCTTGGCGGCTGCGAAGACCTGCCGGGTTTCCTCCGGCGAAAAGGCGATGCCCTCGCAGAACACGTCGACAGCATCCGCCAGGCCGTGCGCGGTGATGGCGTCGAGCATCGGCCCGGCGACGAGATCGGCATAGGCACCTGAGCGGCCCTTGAACTCGGGCGGCACCGCATGCGCCCCGAGGAAGGTCGTCCGGACCCTGACAGGTCGCTCCCGCCCGATACGGCGTGCGACCGAAAGCTGCTTGATCTCGGCGTCCTGTTCCAGCCCGTAGCCGGACTTGATCTCGACGGTGGTGACGCCCTCCGCCATCAGCGCTGCAAGGCGCCGCTCGGCGCTGGCGAAGAGTTCGGCCTCACTCGCCGCCCGCGTCGCCTTGACGGTGGAGAGGATGCCGCCGCCGGCCCGCGCGATCTCCTCATAGCTCGCGCCCTGGAGGCGGAGCTCGAATTCATGGGCGCGGTCGCCGCCATAAACGAGATGGGTGTGGCAGTCGATCAGGCCGGGCGTGATCCAGCGCCCGCCGCAATCGATCGTTTCGGTGGCGCGAAAGGCCGGTGCCTCGCTGCGCGGACCGGTATAAAGGATCCGCCCGTCCTTCGCTGCCACGACACCGTCCTCGATGGCGCCATAGGGGGCGGGGATCGCAGGCGACATCGTCGCCAGTCGCGCCTGCGTCCAGAGCCTGTCGCAGATCGGGGGCTCGCTGGGCATCGTCGCCACGTCACGTCCTCTCGACTATCCTTCGATTTCGAATATGCTATCCAATTGCATATGCAAATGGCAAGCGATGAATTGCATATGCAATTGACCGATGGAGCGATGCTGTGACCCTGACCCTGCATCTGGAGCAGGCCCTGCTGCCGGGCGGTTTCGCCGATGATGTCCGGCTCACCGTCTCGGAGGGGGCGATCACCGCGGTCGAGGCCGGCGTGCCGGCCGGCGCCGGAGACACGCGGCTGACGGGGCTTGCGTTGCCCGGCATGCCGAACCTCCACAGCCATGCCTTCCAGCGCGGCATGGCGGGCTTGTCCGAGCGTCGCGGGGCGGCCGAGGACTCGTTCTGGACCTGGCGCGACGTGATGTACCGCTTCCTCGACCGGCTCGATCCGGACGATGTCCAGGCGCTCGCGGCGCAGGCCTTCGTCGAGATGCTGGAGGGCGGCTTCACGGCTCTGGCCGAGTTCCACTACCTGCATCACGACAAGGACGGCCGACCCTATGCCGACATCGCCGCGATGGGCGGCGCCATCGCCGCCGCTGCCGGCGAGACCGGGCTCGGCCTGACCCTTCTGCCGGTGCTCTACCGTTTCGGAAATTTCGGTCAGGCGCCGTCGGTCCACGGGCAGAGGCGCTTCGTCAACGACCGCGATTCCTATCTGAAGCTGATCGAGGCGAGCGAGGCCGCCATCCGCCCGCTGCCCGACGCCAGGCTCGGCCTCGCCCCGCATTCGCTGCGGGCGGTTGCCCTCGACGATCTCGGTTGGCTTGCGGCCCTGCGGCCGGAAGGACCGCTGCACATCCATGTCGCCGAGCAGATGCGCGAGGTCGAGGACAGCGTCGCGATCATGGGGCGCCGCCCTGTCGCGCTGCTGGCCGATACGGTCGAACTCGACCGGCGCTGGTGCCTGATCCACGCCACCCATCTCGACGATTCCGAGCGCGATGCGATTGCGGCGAGCGGTGCGGTCGCAGGGCTCTGCCCGATCACCGAAGCCAGCCTCGGCGATGGTATCTTCGACGGCGTGCGCTACAGGGCTTCGGGCGGGGTCTTCGGCGTCGGCAGCGACTCCAACATCCAGATCGACGCAGGCGCCGAACTGCGCTTGCTCGAGTATTCGCAGCGCTTCCGCGACCGTCGCCGCGCGCTCATGGCCGAAGCCGACGCCTCGACCGGCGTCGCGCTCTGGCGGGCGGCGGCGGCTGGCGGCGCCCAGGCCTGCGGTCGCGCGCTCGGGGCGCTCGCGCCGGGCCTGCGGGCGGATCTGGTGACGCTCGACGCAAGCCATCCGGCCCTCATCGGCAAAACCGGGGAAGCGGTGCTCGACAGCGCGCTCTTCGCGGCAAATGCACTGCCCGTGCGGGATGTCTTCGTCGGCGGCAGGCCCGTTGTCGTCGACGGGCGCCATCCGGCCCGCGAGGCCGTGAAGGCGCGCTTCGCCGGCGTCATGCGCAAGCTGCTGGCGGCACTCTAGCGTTCATGGTTCAGACAAGGCTCGATGCGGTGAGGCTGGACGGCGCCGGCCCGATCTACGACCAGATCCGGCGTTCGATCCGCGATCTCGTGCTGAACGGAACCTGGCCGCCGGGAACCCCGGTGCCGCCCGAACATGCGCTGATGGAGCAGCTTGGCGCCTCGCGCATGACCGTGCATCGCGCGCTCGTGCAGCTCGCCCGCGAGGGGCTGATCACGCGCCGCCGCCGCTCCGGGACCGTCGTCGCGAACCCGCCGGCGAGCCATGCCATGCTCGACATCCTCTCGATTCCGGAAGAGGTGGAGCGGCTCGGCCAACGCTATGGTCATGAGGTGCTGATGCGCGAGGATGGGCGGGTCTCGGCCGAACTCGCCCTGCGCTTCGGCCTGAAGCGCAGCGAGAAGATCTGCCATCTGGTCACGCTGCACCGTGCCGACGACAAGCCCCATGTGCTGGAAGAGCGTGTGATTCATCTCGCGACCGTTCCAGCCGCTGCGGATGAGGATTTCGGCACGACCCCGCCGGGAGACTGGCTGCTCCGCAACAGCCTGTGGTCGCAGGCCGAGCACGCGATCAGCGCGGTCCCGGCCGAACCGGACGACGCCCGACTTCTCGGCATCGAAGCGGGCGAAGCCTGCCTCCTGATCGAGCGGCGGACCTGGAATCAGGGGGCGCCCGTCACGGCGGTGCGCTTGCTCTATCCCGGTACCCGCCATCGCTTCGTCGGCCGCTTCGGACCGTATGGCAAAGTCTGACCTCAAGCCAAAGCCCGAGCAAGGCGCTTGCACGCTGCTCGGGCTTCATTGCGCCGTCCTGGAACGGCCGTCGGAGACTGCGTCGATCAGCAGTCGAAGCGCACGCGGCGGCCCCATTCGTCGCGACCCACACAGGTGCGGGTCGGTGAGGTCGCGCCACCGATGGCACCACCGGCGACGCCGCCGATCGCGGCACCTGCCAAGGCGCCGCCTGCGCGGCCGGTGGCGAGGCCGCCGATGACAGCGCCCGTTCCGGCGCCAATCAGGGCTCCACCACCGATGCGCTCTTCCTGCTGGGTGCAGGCGCCGAGCGATGCTGCGATGGCAGCGATGATCAGGATCTTTTTCATTGGATTTTTCCTTGGCGCTTCAAGATTCGTAGCGAGAGCCGCGCGGTCGCCAAACTAGGGCATTTATTTAGGCACGACCATGACCGACCGTCCCAGCCCAACGTCCGCCCGTCCCAAAAGGTTCCTTTGGCAGGATGGTCTCGCGCGCGACGAGGCTGCGCGAGGCTCCTAGCGATGCTCTTGCCAGAGCGGCGGGGTGGGGCGCCCGATCGCTGTTTTCCGCGGAACCTTTCCCGGGTTCGCCACGTTGTTCCGGCAATCCGCAGCTTGATTGGGCTGCTCCTGTCGGAGGAACCGAACATGACCCTGCACGACACGTTTCCGGCGTCCGATGCCAAACCGTCGTCCAACCCGCTGATTGCGGGTGCTCGCGTCGCCGGCACCGACGTCTACAACACGGCGGGCGATCATCTCGGCGAGATTTACGACGTGATGCTGGACAAGCAGACCGGCAAGGTTGCCTACGCGATCATGTCCTTCGGCGGCTTCCTCGGGCTCGGCGAGAAATACCATCCGATCCCTTGGAGCGTGCTGGATTTCGACACAGAACGCGGCGGCTACGTGGTCCCGCTGACCAAGGAAAAGCTCGAGGCCGCGCCCATGTACGACAGCGAGGGCGAGCCCGACTGGGACGACAAGGCCTATGGCAAGCGCGTCCACGACTATTACGGCACGATGCCCTACTGGATGATGTAGGCACCGCCCAGACGCAGGTCGCGGCGGTTGCTATCCCCCCAGCCGAACCGTCGTGGCGGCGGGATGCGGGCCGAAAGGCCCGCATCTTCCGTTTTATGAGAGCCCCAGCTCGCCGGATACGCCATGGCGCGTCTGGGAGGCTCTCCCTTGCAGAGTCGAACACCCGCAGGCTCCGGACCGTGATGTCCGGCATCGACGGCTTGAGCCCGTTCGTTGCGAACCCGTGAGAGCATCATGCGCATCCGCTACGGCTACAACATCGAGATCGTCTGCCAGCAGGATCTGCCCCTCATCACGCTGCTCGACGTGCACCCCTCGCGCCGGCACGATCTCGTCGCCCCGGACGAGCTGAGGGTGACGTCGCTGCTCGATCCCTCGCGGGAGATCGCGACGACGCAGTTCGTCGACCCCTTCGGTAACATCTGCCGCCGCCTTACCGCCCCGCCCGGCGGCATCGCTCTGCGGGCGGAGGGCGTCGTCCACGATTCAGGCGAGCTCGATCCTGTCCATCCAGCGGCGGGCGAGGTGCCGCCCTCACGCCTGCCGGACGAGGCCTTGGTCTACCTGCTCGGCAGCCGGTATTGCGAGACCGACAAATTGGCGGCACAGGCCTGGAGCCTGTTCGGGCACATTCCGGCCGGCTGGCCGAGGGTTCAGGCGATCGTCGACTTCGTCCATAACCATCTCACCTTCGGCTACCATTTCGCCCGCAGCACGCGCACGGCGGCGGAGGCCTTCGAGGAGCGCGTCGGCGTCTGCCGCGACTTCGCGCATCTGGCGGTGGCGCTGTGCCGCTGCGTCAATATTCCGGCGCGCTACTGCAACGGCTATCTCGGTGACATCGGCGTGCCGCGGGATCCCGCACCCATGGATTTCAATGCCTGGTTCGAGGTTTTCCTCGGCGGGCGCTGGTACACCTTCGATGCCCGTCACAACATGCGCCGCATCGGCCGTGTGGTGATCGCGCGGGGGCGTGATGCCACCGATGTGGCGATGGTCAGTTCCTTCGGGCCGCACATGCTGCAGCGCTTCGAGGTGACGACCGAGGAGGTCGAGGAGGCCCACCCCGAGATGGCGATGCGGCTGAGCGGGGCCGAGCGCCGGATGATGTCCTCGGCGACACCCTGATCCCGAGATCGCTGGACCTGGGATCGCCGCCCAGAGATCGCCGCGCGCTGCCCCCTCGCGGCGCGTCTTGCTCCGTCCCGGCCGAGCGGCCTATCCTGCAGCGCACCATGCATCACATCGTCGTCGTCAATGCCCGGGCGGGAACCGTGCTCGAGGCCGGTCCCGAGGCCTTCGCCGCGCGCATCGTCGCGGCGTTCGAGGCGAGCGGCTGCACCGCCGAGGTCAGGCTGGTGCATCCGCGGGATCTGGACGGCGCTCTGTCGCTGGCGATCGAGCACGAGGATTGCGTGCCGGTGATCGCCGGTGGCGATGGCACGATCAACGGCGTCTTGCCGGTCCTGCTCCAGGCCGACAGGCCCATCGGCATCCTCCCGCTTGGCACGGTCAATGTGCTGGGGCGCGATCTCGGCCTCGCCGGCACGCTTGAACACCAGATTTCCGCCCTCTGCGGGGGCGAGCCCGTCGTATTGGACATTGGCAGCGTCAACGACCGCTTGTTCCATTCGCTGTCCGGCATGGGGTTTTTCAGCCTGATGGCGCGGCAGCGCGAATATGCGCGCCGCCGCTTTCCGTTCAGCCGGGCGGTGGCCTTCGTCGTCGCCGCGACTCGCTCGATCCTCTTCACCCGGGCGATCACCGTCGATATCGGCGTCGGCGCCGAGCGCCGCCTGGTTCAGGCCGATGCGGTGCTGGTCACGGTCAACAGCTTCGAGGGCGTCGACTGGCGCCGAAACCGGCTGGATGGCGGGGTTTTCGAGGTCCATATCCTCAATGCCGGTGGTCTCTATTCCCGCTGCAAGGCGGCGCTCTCAGTGGTGTCGGGCAGGTGGCGCAGCTCGGGCAACCTGACCTCCTTCACCGCCTCGGAGGTGACGCTGACACGCCGGGACAAGCGCCGCGGCCACATCACCTTCGATGGCGAGGTCGAACGCAAGGCCGGCCCGCTCGTCTACAAGCTGCTTCCGGGGGCGGTCCGGCTGATCGCGGCGCGCGAACGCTCTCTTTGAACCGTCCCTTTGAAAGCGGCGGCACAGTATCTATGTCGGGCTCGGTCCTTCGCCCCGGAGTCGCTGTCTCCTTGCTTCAGCCGCGTGTTCTCGTCCCTGTCGCCGCCGCATTCGCCTTTCTCGGGCTGGCTCTCTTCATCGTCTCCGGCCGCAGCTTCGCCTTCGATCGCAGCCTCGTGCTGCTGTTTCGGGAGGCGGGCGACCCGTCGACGCCGCTCGGACCAGCCTGGCTGCGCGAGGCGATGCGGGACGTCACCGCGCTCGGCAGCTTCGTCGGGCTTGGCATGATGACGATCACGGCCAGCCTGACGCTGTGGGTCTGCCGCTACCGGCATCTCGCCGTCGGTCTGGCGATCACGGTGATCTCGGCCACGGTCGTCAGCACCGGGCTGAAAATCCTGATCGGCCGGGCGCGGCCCGACATCGTGGAGCACGCGGCCCTGACCTTCACGGCGAGTTTCCCGAGCGGTCACGCCTTCCTGTCGGCGGTCACGATGCTCAGTATCGCGGGCTTCATCGGCCTGGCCTCGCATCGCGACGACATTGCCCGGCTCTGTATCTGGCTGGCCTGGGTGATGATCGTTCTGATCGGCGTCAGCCGTATCTATCTCGGCGTGCATTGGCCGACCGACGTGATCGGCGGCTGGTGCCTGGGCATCGCCTGGTCTAGTCTCGCCGTCGCCGTGCTGGGCCGCAGGATGGCCGAGGCCGATCCTCCGGCCTGACCGGCGCGTCCGCGCCCGCTACCGCATGTCGATCGTGGCGTTCACGCCGAGATCGGGCTGCCGGCCCAGGATTTTCGCGGTCGCCAGCTTGAAGGCGACGAGCACGCCGCTTGACGGGCCGTTCCAGATCTCGGCCGAGACCGGCATCAGCGACAGCAGCATCGCATCGGGATCGTCCGGACCCTCGGGAAACCAGGCGCCTGTCATTGGCGTCCAGATCTCCTCGATGAGGGTGCGGTCGTCGATTTCGGCCGCGGCGCAGGTGATCGCTGCATAGAAGTTGCGGTCTTCCTCGCTGATCGCGATCGAAACGCTGGGCGAGCGCAGCGCCTCTCCCAGCGCCCCGGTATGGCGATGGGTGACGAACAGGATGCGGTGGTTCTCGCGGTCGATATGCCCTGACATCGGCCGCGTCCTGATCACGCCGTCAGCGGCGGTCGTCACCATGCAGACGGGATGGCGGTCGAGGGCGGACCAGATCGACTGCTGGAGTTCGGTTTCCGGCATGGCGCGCGCTCCTGGGCAATGTCGCGGATGGCTTGCTGAAGAAAACGCCGGTTCGCGCATGGCGTTCCGCATCAAGGTGCCGCCTCGGCCGGCTGTCAATCGTGCCGGTCGCCGCACAGGCATGCGCGACGGCTTTCCAGGCGATGCTGCATTGCGGGAACATTGCCGCGCGTCGCGGGTTCGAAACGCGCCGCTTGCCTGCGGTCTCATCCGGAAGGTCTCATGCCCGTGTCCCGTCAACTGCTTGTCGCTCTCGTGGTCGTCCTCGTCGCCGGCCTCGCGGCCACGGGCTATGCCCTCTATCAGGAAAAGAAGCAGCCCGAGGGGGTCGAGATTTCCGTTGGCAAGAACGGGCTGTCGATCAAGGAGAAATAGGCCGGGCTGAGGACATCCTAGGATTGCATGGTCGCGATCTTGCAGCCATTGCCTGAATTATCGTAGCGTCACCCGGCATCGGGGCCCTGGCCCCGCTGTTCGGGAAACGCCAGAGATGAGCAAATCCTATCGCGACATCCTTGCTGCCATCGCGGACGGCGCGTTCGTCAGGGGCAGCGATGTCGAATGCCCTGCCGAACTCATCGCGCTCGAAACGAAGTGCATCAATGTCAGGCGCACGCGGCAGAAGCGCCCGAAACTGAAACCGCCGGGCGGGGCGAGGCGCAAGCGTGACTGCACCGGCCTCGCGATTTCCGGCGGCGGGATCAGGAGCGCCGCGTTTTCCCTGGGCGCCCTGCAGGCCTTGCATCAGGACGGCGTCCTCGCCGAGATCGATTATCTGTCGACCGTTTCGGGCGGCGGCTATATCGGCACCTCGCTGACCTCTGGCCTGGATGTCGGCGGCGGCGAGTTTCCCTTCACCACGGACGATGGCGACAAGAGCGACAATCTCGCCGTCGCGCATCTGCGAAACTACTCGAACTATCTCATCCCCAAGGGCTTGAACGATGTGCTCGCCTCGTTCTCGGTGATCCTGCGCGGCCTGGCCGCCAATTTCATCATCGTCGCCGGCATCCTTCTGGTGGCCGCGGGCATCACTTTGGCCTTCAATCCCAACCAGGAGGCTCTCAGCCGGCCCGATATCCTGGGCTGGCAGAATTTCCCCGGGCACCCGGCCGCGCTGACGGCGGCGGAGAAGGCGAGGCTCGCCAGTGCCGATGCCGAAATCGCGGGCCTGAGATCCCAATTGGCTCCCCTGATCGAACTGAACGCCGCGCAGGCCACGCTGGCTGAACTGGAGCGCAAGGCCGCGCTTCGGGCGCAGCTTCAGACGAAAATCAGGGAATTCGCCAGCCTGCGCGCCAAGGCCGAGCCGGCCGATTTCTTCTTCACGCGCTGGCTGCTGCTGGCTGTGCTGGCCTTTCATGCCGGCTGGGCGCTCTGGCGCAGTGCCCATGCCGAGGCTGCGCCGGAGTTCGTCGGGCCGGCCGCCCAGTTCTCGAAGGGGCTGATGTGGGTGGTCGTCGCAGCCGCGGCGCTGGAACTGCAGCCCTTTGCCCTGCGCGGTCTGTTCCTGCTCTATGTGCAGGAGGGCTCGGACAACTGGCTCGGCTGGATCTCGCAGATCGTGGCGGTGGTCACGCCCTATCTGGCGCCCGTCGCCGCGGTCGCGGCGTTCGCGAGCGACATCTTCGGCGATATCCTCAAGACCAAGGAGGGCGAGAGCGGCCTGAAGCCCCGGCTCAGCCGTTTGATCTCGAAGCTCATACTGCTGCTGGTGGCGCTGGCCCTGCCGATGACGCTGTGGGTGGCTTATCTCTACATCACCGTCGCCGGCGATATCGGCTTCTCCTTCCGCCCCGGCTGGATGCAGTGGATCGTCCAGCAGTACTGCGGACAGCCGGATGTCAGCGGGCTGCTCGGCGGGGACACGCGCGGCGCCTGCACCGATCCTTACCTCTTCGCCCGGCTCTACATCTCGACTGGCCTCGCCTTGACGATCGGCACCTGGCTCTTCCTGACCCCGAATGGCAATTCCCTGCACCGGCTGTACAGGGATCGCCTCAGCAAGGCCTTCCTGTTCGATCCTCGCAAAAAAGCTCCCGGCGACGGTTCGGGGGAGCCTGGCTCGCGCGATCCTGCCCCGCTCGATACCGTCTGCTTCACCGCCTTGCACCCGGCCAACGGACCGCTGCATCTCGTCAACGCCGCGCTGAACATCCAGGGCTCGGAATATGTCAACCAGCGCGGCCGGAATGCCGACTTCTTTCAGTTCTCGCCGGTCTATTGTGGCAGCGCCAGCACGGGCTACATCCGCACCGATAAATTCGAGGATCACTGCCCGGGCGTCGATCTGGCGACCGCGATGGCGGTGTCCGGCGCGGCGGCGTCCTCGAACATGGGCGCCAATACGCAGCGAAGCTTCTCCCCGACACTGGCCTTGCTGAACATCCGGCTGGGATACTGGTTGCGCAATCCGAAGCAGATCCTGCAGCCGAGCACGAACGTTGCGATGCGCGACTGGCTGAAGCCCTATCTCATGCAGGAGATGCTGGGCTGGCTCTCCGAGGAGAGCCCGCAAATCTACCTGACCGATGGCGGCCATATCGAGAATCTCGGCCTTTACGAACTGCTCCGCCGGCGTTGCGCACGGATCATCGTCCTGGACGCGGAAGCCGATCCGCAATTCTCCTTCCGCTCGCTGGTCGAGGCGCAGCGCTATGCGCGCATCGATCTCGGTATCCGCATCTACCTGCCATGGGACAAGATCCAGGCGAGCGCCCTGGCCTTGAACGCCGACTGCGCCGCGGGGCGCCGCTCAGAACCCGGGCAATGTGCCCAACGAACCCATGTCGCCAGAGGCAGGATTGAATACGGGCCGGGCGAGGAGGGGGAGATCATCTATATCAAATCGTCGCTGACCGGCGACGAGAACGACTACGTCCTCGACTACAAGGCCCGCTATCCCGATTTTCCCCATCAGACCACCGGCGACCAGATGTTCTCCGAAGAGCAGTTCGAATGCTACCGCGCCCTCGGTTTCCACGCTGCACACCGGGTCTTTGCCGCCCCTGGCGAGGAGGGCAAGCCCGACTGGTAGGCGACGCGGCTCGCTTGCGTCATCGAACCGTAAATCGTGTTCGGTTCGATGCCGTGGTTCACCGATCTTGCCGCGGCTTTTCCCAAGAATCGCGCCGCACTTTTCGAGGCGATGCTCTAGCTGTTGGCGACGATCATGTTGCGGACGATCGGATAGATCTGCCCGTCCCATTTGCGGCCCGAGAACACGCCGTAATGCCCGACGCCGGCCTGCATGTGATGGCGCTTGCGGAACGGCTTCAGCCCCGAGCAGAGATCATGCGCCGCCGATGTCTGCCCGAGCGCGCAGATGTCGTCGCGCTCGCCCTCGACTGTCAGCAGCGCGGTTTTGCGGATCGCCCGGCAATCGACCGTCTCGCCGCGATAGGTCAGGGTGCGTGCCGCGAGCCTTGCCTCCTGGAAGATCCACTGCACGGTCTCCAGATAGAACTCGGCCGGCAGGTCGAGCACGGCGAAGTACTCGTCGTAGAACGACTTTATCTTCTGCGCTTCCTCGACCTCGCCCGTCGCCATATGGGTGAACAGATCGATATGGGCGTTGATGTGCCGTTGCATGTTCATCGCCAGGAAGGCGCCGAGCTGGACGAAGCCCGGATAGACCTGGCGGCCTCCGCCCGGATAGCGCGACGGCACGGTGGCGATCAGGTTCTTGCGGAACCACTCGATCGGCTTGCCCATGGCGAGCTTGTTGACCGCCGTCGGGTTGACGCGGGTATCGACCGGCCCCGCCATCAGCGTCATGCTGCGCGGCTGGAAGGCGCTGCCCGCCTGCGCCATCACCGCCGCCGCCGTGAGCACCTGCACGCAGGGCTGGCACACCGAGACGACATGCGTCCGGTCCCCCAGTGTCTCGATGAAGCGGATCAGCGTGTCGACATAGTCGTCATAGCCGAACGGCCCGGCCTCGAGGCTGACATCGCGGGCATTGTGCCAGTCGGTGATGTAGACGTCGTGGTCGCGCAGCATTGTCGCCACCGTGTTGCGCAGCAGCGTGGCGAAATGCCCCGACATCGGCGCCACCACCAGCACCTTGGCCTGGGGCGTTTCGCTGTCCTTGCGGAAGCGCAGCAGGCTGCCGAAAGGCAGATTAAGTACGACCTCCTCGGTCACGGGCACGTCGCGATTGCCGTCGCGCACGCTGTCGATGCCATAGGATGGCCGCTCATGGCTCAAGCCCGCGCGCGTCACCATCTCATAGGCGGCGGAGGCTGCGCGCATATCGACGGGGTGGCCCGCCATGGCTCTGGCGCCAAGGGTCGCGAGCGCCCCTCGCGCCAGCATCTTGGCCGGATTCATGAAGTCGGATTGGGCCTGGTAGGCGAGATAGAGCATCCGTATGCGACCTCGGGCGGACAAAGCGTGGCCACCTGTCGGCGACAATGCCGTCAGGCTGCGTCCTGCATTTTTCATGTTGCACCGCAAAATGAGTTTTTCGCAAGAATCTTTCTACGATGTGCGCTCCTTGGAACATCTCTTGCTATGCTGGGGCCTTCTTCGCCGAGGACGACGCCCATGACCGCCGCGACGCTCACCATCAGCAGCAGGAATTACTCCTCTTGGTCGCTGCGCGGCTGGCTGCTCTGCATCATGGCCGGGCTGGAGATCGAGGAGCACATGCTCTCGGTCGACGATCCCTCGGCGCGCGCCGAGCTGCTGCTGCTCTCGCCGTCCTTCCTCGTGCCCTGCCTGACGCATGACGGCATCAAGGTCTGGGATACGCTCGCCATCGCCGCCTATCTCGACGAGATCAGGCCGCAGGCCGGGCTCCTGCCGAAGGACGCCGTCGCACGCGCCCATTGTCGGGCGATTTGCGGCGAGATGCATTCCGGTTTCGCCAATCTCCGCTCGGCCCTGCCGATGAACCTCAAGGCGCATTATCCGGGCTTCAAGGTCTGGGCCGGGGCCCAGGCCGATATCGACCGCGTCACCGAAATCTGGCGCGAATGCCTCGACGCCTATGGCGGGCCCTATCTCTTCGGCAAGACCCTGACCATGGCCGACGCGATGTACGCACCCGTCTGCCTGCGCTTCCTGACCTATGACGTCCCGCTCGACGCGACGAGCCAGGCCTATTGCAGGGCGATCTCGCAATGGCCCGCGCTTCAGCGCTGGATCGAGGCGGCGAAGACCGAGCCCGAAGAGTTGGAAGAGCTCGACGCGGAGTTCTGAACTCCGACTCACAATGCGCATGAGGACTGAACCGATGGCGGCTGCTGCATTGGCCTTCCGGGGCCAAAGGCGCTAACACGGCCCACGAAATCCAAAACGCCGTGGGAGGCCGCCAATGACGGAAATCTTCAAGAACCTGATCGCCGGCGAGTGGGCCAGCTCGGGTAATGCCTCGCGCAACATCAACCCGTCGAACACCAACGATGTCGTCGGTGAATATTCACAGGGTTCCGTCGACCAGCTCAATGATGCGGTGGCCGCGGCGAAGGCCGCCTTTCCGGCCTGGAGCCGCTCGGGCCCGCAGGAGCGCTACGAGATCCTGAAGAAGGCCTCGGACGAGATTCTCGCGCGCAGGGAAGAGCTCGGCAAGCTGCTTTCGCGCGAGGAGGGCAAGACCCTGGCCGAGGGCATCGGCGAGGCCGGCCGTGCCGGCCAGGTCTTCGCCTTCTTCGCCGGCGAATGCCTGCGCCTCGGCGGCGAGGCGCTTCCCTCGGTGCGGCCGGGTGTCGGCGTCGAGATCACGCGCGAGCCGGTCGGCATCGTCGGCATGATCACGCCCTGGAACTTCCCGATCGCGATCCCCGCCTGGAAGATCGCGCCGGCTCTCGCCCATGGCAACTGCGTCGTCATCAAGCCGGCCGATCTGGTGCCGGGCTCGGCCTGGGCGCTGGTCGACATTCTCCAGCGTGCCGGCCTGCCCAAGGGCGTGCTCAACCTTGTCATGGGGCGCGGCTCTGTCGTCGGCCAGGCGCTGCTGCAGCACAAGGACGTGCACGCCATCTCCTTCACCGGCTCGGTCTCGACCGGCCGCAAGGTCGCGGAGGCCTGCATCGCTTCCTCGCCGATGAAGAAGGTCCAGCTCGAGATGGGCGGCAAGAACCCGCTCGTCGTGCTCGACGACGCCGATCTGAAGGTCGCGGTCGAGGCCGCCGTCCAGGGCGCCTTCTTCTCCACCGGGCAGCGCTGCACGGCGTCCTCGCGCCTGATCGTCCAGGCCGGCATCCATGACCGCTTCGTCGAGGCCTGCATCGAGCGTCTGAAGGGCGTCGTCGTCGATGACGCGCTCAAGCAGGGCACCCATATCGGCCCGGTGGTCGATCAGAGCCAGCTCGACCAGGACCTGAAATACATCCAGATCGCCAAGGACGAAGGCGGCAAGCTTGCCTTCGGCGGCGAGCTGCTGAAGCGCGAGACCCCCGGCTTCTATCTCCAGCCGGCGCTGTTCACCGAGACCACAAACGCCATGCGCATTTCGCGCGAGGAGGTCTTCGGCCCGGTCGCCAACATCATCCGGGTGAAGGATTACGAGGAGGCGCTCGCGGTGGCCAACGACACCGAATTCGGCCTGTCGTCCGGCATCTGCACGACCTCGCTGAAGCATGCGACGCATTTCAAGCGCAATGCCGAGGCAGGCATGGTGATGGTCAACCTCGCCACCGCGGGCGTCGACTACCATGTGCCCTTCGGCGGCCGGAAGGGCTCGAGCTATGGCCCGCGCGAGCAGGGCGCCTACGCCAAGGAGTTCTACACCACGGTCAAGACGGCTTACACGCTGGCCTGAGCCGAAACGCTTGAAGCCGCATTCGAGGGGCCGCGCCACCAAGGCGCGGCCCTTTTTTCATGGAGCGTAGCAGTCAACGCGCCAAAGCCGCGATGTCCTGGATGGCTGGAAAGCGGCCATGACCTTCGGGCCCGGGAATCTTGCGTGACGACAAAGGTCGCGCAGTCGATCCTCGAGGGACCGGCGGCCCCACAAGCGCGATGACTCCGGGAACGCGCACGATCTTGCCCTGCCCGCACGGGCAGCGCTTGGACCGGGTATCGACGCCGTCGCTATGCCGGCAGCACGACCACCTTCGTCTTGACGGGCGTCTGCGAGTACAGGTGCATCATGTCCTGGCTGAGGAGACCGACGCAGCCGCTGGTGACGCCGCTCCCGATCGACTCGGGGTCGCTCGACGCATAGATCGTGTAGAGCGTGTAAGCGCCGTTCTGATACATATAGAGCGTGCGGGCGCCGAGCGGGTTTTCGAGGCCGCCCGGCATGCCGCCGGCGTATTTGGCCGCCTCGGGCTGGCGCTTGATCATCTCCTTGGGCGGTGTCCAGGTCGCCCATTCGGCCTTGCGCCCGACATAGGCGTCACCGCTCCACAGGAACCCGTCGCGACCGACATTGGCACCATAGCGGGTGGCGGATCCGTCGCCCTCGACGCGATAAACGTAGTAATTGCTGGGATCGACGATGATCGTGCCGGGCGCTTCCTTGGTGTCGTAGCGAACGGTCCGGCGGAAATATTTCGGATCGACCTTGCTGACATCGACCGCCGGGATCGGGAACTTCTCTTCTGGCACCGGCCCGTAGACCTTCTCCGCCTCCGCGAGGCTCATGCCGTCGGGTGTCACGCATCCGCCCAGCCCCAAAGCGCCGAGGCTCACAGTCGAGCCGACCAGAAACGACCGGCGGTTGAGAAGCTCGGACCGACGCCCGGGGAGAGCGATTGCGTCCATCTTGCCGGCATCGGCAGTCCTGTCGTCCATGATCATGATCCTGGGCCTTCCCATGTCGCGCTGCCCGACTGAATAATACTTTGACAGCCACCCGCCAAGCGTCTTGCTGAGTGGAGATTGCCGGCACATGGCCCGACTGGCGAGTTCGGGCTTTCGCCGCGCGGGGCGGGTTCTCGCTGCGCGGGGCTTGCCGTGCACGAAAGTCGGCAACATCGACGCGGTCTCGCCGTCCCACGTGCGCTGGTTTCGACCAAAACCTGCAGATCGCAGCATCGGCGCGCTTCGATGAATCCGGCGGCATTCCATGGCCGAGAGCGGGCGGAATGCTCCGGGTCTGTGGTCGGCCCCCCGGCGCCCGGGCCGGGACCTGACCGGACGTTATTGCCTCTCGCCGCCTTGCCGCCTCAATAAGGCAGTCCGACATAGTTCTCCGCCAGCGCCGCCATGGCGTGCTCGGAGGAGACGAGATAGTCGAGTTCGGCCTGCTGCATGCGCTGCTCGAACGGGCGCTGGTCCGGGAACTGGTGCATTAGCGAGGTCAGCCACCACGAAAACCGCTCGGCCTTCCAGACCCGTGCCAGCGCCTTCTGCGAATAGGCGTCGATGCCGGCCTCGGATCGGTCGAGGAAAAGCTCGCTCAGCGCCTCGAACAGGTAATGTACGTCGCTCGCCGCGAGATTGAGCCCCTTCGCGCCGGTCGGCGGCACGATATGAGCGGCGTCTCCAGCCAGGAACAGCCGCCCGAAGCGCAGCGGCTCCGCCACGAAGGAGCGCAGCGGCGCGAACGATTTCTCGATCGAGGGGCCGGTCGTCAGCGCGGCCGCCGTCGCCGGGTCGAGCCGCCGGCGCAACTCGTCCCAGAAGCGCGCATCCGACCAGTCGTCGACGCGCTCGCCCTCGCTGCACTGGACGTAATAGCGGCTGCGCGTCGCCGAGCGCATCGAGCAGAGCGCGAAGCCGCGCGCACTGCGGGCATAGATCAGCTCGTCGGAAACCGGCGGCACGTCGGCCAGGATACCGAGCCAGCCGAACGGATAGACGCGCTCGAAGATCCGCAGCGCACTCGTCGGGATGCTGGCGCGCGAGACCCCGTGATAGCCGTCGCAGCCGGCGATGACGTCGCAATCCAGCCGTCGCGGGACGCCGTTTTCAAGATAGGTGACATAGGGGCTGGTGCCGTCGAAGCCGTGCAGCGTCACGTCGTCGGCCTCGAAGACGGTCCGGCCACTCTGGGCGGCGCGCTGGTCCATCAGGTCGCGCGTCACCTCGGTCTGTCCGTAGACGGTGACATGCTTGCCGCCGGCCAGGCGGTCGAGCGCGACACGATGGCGCTGCTCGCCGAAGAGCAGATCGAAGCCGCTATGCGGAAGGCCCTCGGCATGCAGTCTCGCGCTCGCCCCGGCCTTGTCGAGCAGCGCGACGGTGCCCTGTTCGAGGACGCCGGCCCTGATCCGCGCCAGCACATAGTCGCGACTCTTCCGTTCGAGGATCACGGTGTCGATGCCGGCCTGGTGCAGCAATTGCCCGAGCAGCAGCCCGGATGGCCCGGCTCCGATGATGGCGACCTGCGTCCGCAAGGTTTCCTCTCCGCTTGCGCCTTGTCCAGCCGGTTCGCCGGCTTGGCGCCTCGAGGAGGAAGTTGCCATGGCAACCAATCAAAGGAAAGCTCTCCCTAAGCCGGGCGCTCGGAAGCGCCCTCCAGCGGTCAGATGACGGGGATGACGTCGACCGCGATGCCGATCTTCTGCGAGCCGGGCCCGACGATCACGCCGTCCAGAGGCGAGACATCGGCATAATCCCGGCCAAAGGCTGTGACGATGTGGTCGTCGGCGACGATCAGGTCGTTGGTCGGGTCCAGCCCGATCCAGCCTGTCTCCGGTCCGCACCAGAGCATCACCCAGGCATGGCTCGCATCGGCGCCTTCGAGCCGCTTTTCGCCGGGCGGCGGGATCGTGCGGATATAGCCGCTGACATAAGCCGCCGGGAGCCCGAGCCCGCGCAGCCCCGCGATCATCACATGCGCGAAATCCTGGCAGACGCCATGGCGCTCGCGGAAGGCTTCCTCCAGCGGCGTCGAGACCTCTGTCGCCTCCGGATCGTAGGTGAAGTCGCTGCGGATGCGCGCCATCAGCTCGCTTGCGGCTTCGAGCACGGGCCGCAGCGGCGCAAAGCTCGCGCGGGCATAATCCGTGACGGCGGCGACCGGCGGCACCAGCCGGCTCGGATAGAGATGATGCGCCGGCGAATCCGGCGCCAGGCTGCCGGAGGCCAGAGCCAGCGCGGAGACCTCTTCCCAATGCCGCGTCAGGCCGGGGAAGGGCGCGGGCGTCCGCTGAACCTCGACGCGCGCGCGCATCTCGACCTTGAGCTCGCGATGGGGCTTCGAGATCGTGATCGTCGTCATCCGGTTGCCGAAGAAGCAGGTCCCGTCGACGCGCTCGGCTGGACGCGGCGTCACGCTGAGCTCGCTGCTGCGGACGCTCTGGCCGCCATCGTTGCGCGGCTGCAGCCGCAGGATGCAGCGCGCGAACGGGACCGGGCGGCTATAGCCGTAGGTCGTGATGTGCCGGAGGTCGTAGATCACGCGATGCCTGTCAGCCGCGAGCCTTCCGGGCCGCTGTTCTGGAGGAAGTAGCGATCGGCGATGGCGCTGGAGACGCCCATCAGCAGCTGCTCGAACAGCAGGATGCTGGTCCGGTCGAGCCGCGAGGCCTCCGCCGTGCGGCATTCGGCGGCGAGCTTCAGGATCAGCCGGCGCGGCGCCTCCAGCATGCCGTCCTCGGTCAGCGACGGCAGGTCGCGAATCTCGGTGTCGAGCCGGTCGATCTGGAAGGCGACCGAGCGCGGATTATACGGGTCGAGCATCACGAGATCGAGCACCGGCTGCAGGCTGGCGCCGAGCAGGTAGCGCGAGCGGTAGGTGATCTGCGAATCCGTCAGGTCGAGGAGCGCGTCGAGGCCGTCGGTGGGTGCGGTCGTCTCGGCGAAATGGCGGGCGAAGCGGCAGGTCGCAATCCCTCGCTCCAGCCGCCGGCCGATGTCGAGGAAGCGCCAGCCCGGGCCGCGCACCATGTTCTCCTGGCTGAGCCCCGAGAAGGCGGCGAGCGATTTCAGCGCCCGGTCGGCGATCTCGTAGGCCTCGCCCTCGCTCGGCTCGCGCCCTTCCTCGAGGGTGAGCTGCTGCTGCATGTCGCCGAACAGCCGCCAGGCGTCGATCGAGAGGCGCTCGCGGATGACGGATGCCGTCCGCCTCGCCTCACGCGTCGTGGCGAGGGCCGAGCCATACTGGTCGATCGCGTGCAGCGCCGCGGACGCCTGGCCGGCCGGCGTCTGGCCGCGTCCGCCGGGCGAGGCGCCCCAGGCGACCAGCAGATTGGCGAGGCGGCGCAGAGTCTCGTTGCGGCCCTGCGTCGGGTCGGTGTCGATCAGCCGGCCGAGCAGCGCGCGCACCAGCCTGAGCGTCGCTTCCGTGCGTTCGAGATAGCGCCCGAGCCAGAACAGATTGTCGGCGGCCCGGCTCGGCAAAGTGCCGGTGACGCGGCGGATGGTGATGCGGTCGGGCGTCGGCAGCAGCGTCACCTGCTCCACCGGCGCGTCGGAGGTCACCCAGACATCGCTCGAACGCACGCCGCTCTGCATGCTGACGGCGCGCGCATCGGGCTCGTCGGAGATGCGGCAGAAGCCGCCGGGCATCACCTTCCAGCCGTCCGGCGTGGCGGCGGCGAAGACCCGCAGCGTCATCGGGCGCGGTTGCAGGCGGCCATTCTGGAAGACCGGCGTGGTCGAGAGCCGCACCACTTCCTGCCCGACATAATCCATGCCGCGCGCCTCGATCCGGGCGCGCAGGGCATCGCGCTCCTTCGCCGACAGGTCGGCGGCGACCACGGGGCCGGTGTCGAGCCCGCCGCCCGCGCTGCGGAAGGCCGGCGCGATGCTCATCTCGTCGAGCCTGTCGAGCACGGCGGCGCGCTCGCGCGCCTGGCCGCACCACCAGGTCGCGACATGGGGGAGGATCATCTCCTCGCCGAGGATCCGCTGGCCCAGCGCCGGCAGGAAACCCATCAGCGCCCGCGCCTCGACCACGCCCGAGCCGAGCCCGTTGGCGATGTGGACATTGCCTCGGCGCACGGCCTGGACGAGCCCTGCGACGCCGAGCGCCGAGGCGGAATTCAGCTCCAGCGGATCGGAGAAATCACCGTCGATGCGCCGCCAGATCACGTCGGCCCGCTTCAGCCCGGCGATGGTGCGCACATGCACGCGGCCCTCGCGCATCACCAGGTCGCCGCCCTCGACCAGCAGGAAGCCGAGATAGCGCGCGAGATAGGTCTGTTCGAAATAGCTTTCGTTGAGCGGCCCGGGCGTCAGCAGGCAGATGCGCGGCTCGACGCGCTTCGAACTCGCCACGAGCCCGGCGCGGAAGCCCTGGAAGAAGGCCGCCAGCCGCTCGATGTTCATCGTCCTGAACATGTCGGGGAAGGCGCGCGACAGGGCGAGCCGGTTTTCCAGCGCGTAGCCGGTGCCGGAGGGCGCCTGCGTGCGGTCCTGCAGCACCCACCAGCGCCCGTCCGGACCACGGCCGAGATCCGCAGCGTAGAGCTGCAGCGCGCCGCCACCCGGCGCACCCTGCAGCGGGCGCAGATAATCGCTGCTCCCCGTGACCACGGATGCGGGGAGAAGCCCGTTGGCGATCATCTCGCCCGGGCCGTAGATGTCATCCAGCAGCGTGCCGAGCAGCTTTGCCCGCTGCGCGACCCCCGCGGCGATGGTCTGCCATTCGGCGCCGGTGATGACGAGCGGCACATGGGAGAGCGGCCAGGGCCGTTCGCCCGCAGCCGGATCGCCCTCGTCGAGATCGCCATGGACGCGATAGGAGACGCCCGTGTCGTGGACATGGCGGTCGGCCAGGCCGAAGCGCTGGTTCAGCTCGTCGGGAGAAAATGCGCACCATTCCGAGAGGAAGGGCTCCCAATGCGGCCGCACCTTGCCGTCGGCGCCGAGGAGTTCGTCATGCGCGCCCGGCAGCGGCCGGTATCCGGCCAGCAGAGCGTTGCGTCGCTCCGTCCTGGTGCGCGCTGACGGTGATCGCCCCTGCAATGCCATCGCTTGCGTCTAGACTCCAACGGGACGCCGCAGATCCAGGGTGAACGGGAATTCGGCGCTGCGCTCTTCGGGCGGAATCGCCAGCGCGCCGGGAGTATGACCGATCGCCTCGAAACGTGCGAGCCGGCGCGCCTCCGCTTCGTAAGAATTCACGGGAGGAGTTTCATAGCTGCGCCCGCCGGGATGGGCGACATGGTAGACGCAGCCGCCGAGCGAGCGCCCGACCCAGGTGTCGACGATGTCGAAGGTCAGCGGCGCATGCACCGGAATCGTCGGATGCAGGCCGGACGCCGGCTGCCAGGCCTTGAAGCGCACGGCGGCGATGCTTTCGCCCGAGGTTCCGGCCGGCGTCAGCGGCAGGCGCCGGCCATTGCAGGTGATGACATGCCGGCCCGGCACCAGTCCCTTCGCCTTGACCTGCAGCCGCTCGACCGAGGAATCGACATAGCGCACCGTGCCGCCGATCGCGCCCTCCTCGCCCATGACGTGCCAGGGTTCGAGCGCCTGCCGGATCTCGATCTCGACGCCACCATGCTCGACCTTGCCGAAAAACGGGAAGCGGAATTCGGCCTGCGCCTCGAACCAGACCGGATCGAAGGCATAGCCGGCGCTGCCGAGATCGGCGAGCACGTCCTTGAAGTCCTGCCAGACCATCTCGGGCAGCATGAAGCGGTCATGCAGCGTGGTGCCCCAGCGTACGAGGCCGCCCGTCTGCGGTTCGCGCCAGAACCAGGCGACCAGCGCCCTGACCAGAAGCTGCTGCGCCAGGCTCATGCGCGAATCCGGCGGCATCTCGAAGCCGCGGAACTCGATCAGCCCGAGCCGGCCCGTCGGCCCATCCGGCGAATAGAGCTTGTCGATGCAGATCTCGGTGCGGTGGGTGTTGCCGGAGACGTCGACCAGGAGGTTGCGCAGCAGCCGGTCGACCAGCCAGAGCGGGATCGTCGGCGCGCCCGGCTGCGGGATTTTCGCCAGCGCGATCTCAAGTTCGTAGAGCGCATCGTGCCGGCCCTCGTCGATGCGCGGCGCCTGGCTGGTCGGGCCGATGAACAGTCCCGAGAACAGATAGGACAGGCAGGGATGCCGGTTCCAGTAGAGCACGATGCTTTTCAGCAGGTCCGGCCGGCGCAGGAACGGCGAGTCGGGCGGCGTAACGCCGCCGAGTACGACATGGTTGCCGCCGCCGGTGCCGGTATGGCGCCCGTCGACCATGAACTTCTCGGCGCAGAGCCGCGACTGCCGCGCCTCCTCATAGACGCCGCGCGTGATCTCGACCGCCTCGCGCCAGTTGCGGGCGGGGTGGATGTTGACCTCGATCACGCCGGGGTCCGGCGTCACCTTGACGACGTTGAGCCGTGGGTCATGCGGCGGGGCATAGCCCTCGATATGGACGGGCTGGTTGCGCTCGCGTGCCACCTGCTCGACGCTGGCGATCAGGTCGAGATAGTCCTCCAGCCGCTCGACCGGCGGCAGGAACACGCACAGCACATTGTCCCGGATTTCGAGGCTGATCGCGGTGCGGACATGTTCGCCGCCGATCTCCTGTTCGGTGCGGTCCTGCGCGCCGGCGCCGCCGGCCTCGACGGTGCGCGACATCTGCTGGGGCGAAGGCGCTTCCGAGCGCATCGGCGCAGCCTGTGGCGGCGGATCGGCTGCCGGCCCGAAACCGCCGGCGGCACGTGGCAGCGGCGGGCGGCCCTCCATCGGGTCCTGCGGGTGGATATGCGGGTACTCCGCCTTGGGCACGACCGGCAATGAGCCGAGCGGCAGGCGGTAACCGACCGGCGAGTCGCCCGGCATGAGGAAGAGCTTGCCCCGCCTCAGCTTCCATTTCTCCGAGCGCCAGCGCTTGTCGCCGGCCTGGCTCTGCCAGCGCTGCACCGGGATGACATAGCCGCGCGGCTTCCCCAGGCCGAGCTGGAAGACCTGCTGCATGCGGGCCCGCTCTTCGGGGTCCGCGAGGCGCGGGTCGAGCGGGTCGACATTGTCGGGGAGTTGCGCCTCCTTGAGCAGCCAGTACCCGGTGTCCTCATAGGCGGGCAGGACGTAATCGGCGCCCAAGCCCAGCTTGTCGGACAGGCCCGCCGCCAGCGCCTCGGCTTCGGCGATGGTCGCGCCGCCTTCCAGCTCGCGGTCGCCGCCGGTCGCGGTGCCGGGCTCGCGCGCGATCAGCGCCGCATCCCGCCAGATCGGCTCGCCATCGGCCCGCCAGTAGAGCGCGAAGGCCCAGCGCGGCAGGCTCTCGCCCGGATACCATTTGCCCTGGCCGTAATGCAGCATGCCGCCGGGCGCGAAGCGCTCGCGCAGCTTGCGGATCATCACATCGGCGCGCTGGCGCTTGGTCGGGCCGACGGCGGCGGTGTTCCATTCCTCGCCGGTCTGGTCGTCGATCGAGACGAATGTCGGCTCGCCGCCCATGGTCAGGCGGACATCCTGCGCCTGAAGGTCGGCCTCGACCTGCTCGCCGAGCGCATCGAGTTTCTGCCAGGACTCGTCCGAGAAGGGCAGGGTGATGCGCGGCACCTCATGCACCCGTGCCACGCTCATCTCGAAATCGAAGGTCGTCTCGGCATAGCTGGCAACGCCGGAGACCGGCGCGGCCGAGCGGTAATGCGGCGTCGCCGCCAGCGGCAGGTGGCCCTCGCCGGTGAGCAGGCCAGAGGTCGGGTCGAGGCCGATCCAGCCGGCACCCGGAATATAGACCTCGGCCCAGGCGTGCAGGTCGGTGAAGTCCTTGTCGGTGCCGCGCGGCCCCTCCAGCGGATCGATGTCCGCCTTCATCTGGATCAGGTAGCCGGAAACGAAACGCGCCGCGAGGCCGAGATGGCGCAGGATCTGGACGAGCAGCCAGCTCGAATCGCGGCAGGAGCCCGACTTGATGGACAGTGTGTGCTCCGGCTCCTGGACGCCGGGTTCCATGCGGATGCCATAGGCGATGCCCGAAGCGAGCCGCGCATTGAGGTCGACGATGAAGTTGACGGTGTTGGTCGGCTCGCGCGGGACTGTGGCGAGGAAGGCCTGAAGCAGCGGCCCCGCCGGCTCGGTGACGAGATAGGGCGCAAGCTCTGCCCGCAATTCCTCCGGATAGGAGAGGGGGAATATCTCCGCGTCGGTCTCGACGAAGAAGTCGAACGGATTGATGATCGACAGCTCGGTGACGAGATCGACCTCGATGCGGAATTCGCGGACCGGCTCGGGAAAGACATAGCGCGCCAGCCAGTTGCCGCTGGGATCCTGCTGCCAGTTCACGAAATGCTCGGGCGGGCTCACCTTCAGCGAATAGCTGTTGATCGCGGCGCGGCAATGCGGCGCCGGCCGGAGCCGGATGATCTGCGGCCCGAGCGTGACCGGCCGGTCGTAAGTGTAATGGGTGACGTGGTGGAGCGCGGCGATGATGGCCAAGGGCTGAGCACCTGCTTGTCGTGACGAGGCGGAACGCCAGGCCGCCTCACGTTAGCGGCCTGCGGGAGGCTCGCAAAGCAGCATCTCGCCCAAGCATGCGCCGCGGAAACACGCCCTTGCACAAGAACTGTGCACGGCGCTCTGGACTCCGGCGGCGCTCTGCTGGACAGAGGCCGCCAACTGGTTCCACATTGCGCAGAACGGCCGGAACCACGGCCGCAAACCTGAACTGATGGGGATTTCGATGCGTCACGTTGCGAAATTGATGGTGGCGTCGGCCTTCACCGCGTTGCTGACGACGACTGCCCAGACCACCGTGTCCTTTGCCCAGACCCCGAAGGATACGGTGGTCATGGCCAAGCAGATCGACGACATCATCTCGCTTGACCCGGCCGAGGCCTTCGAGTTTTCCGGCGTCGAGGTCGTGACCAATCTCTATGACAAGCTGATGGGCGTCGACCTCGCCAAGAACAACGAACTCGTTCCCGAGCTCGCCCAGAGCTGGAGCGTCACCCCCGACAACCTGACCTATACCTTCAAGCTGCGCCCCGGCGTGAAATTCCACTCCGGCAACGCGCTGACCGCCGCCGACGTGGTCTATTCCTTCCAGCGCGCGGTGACGCTGAACAAGTCGCCGGGCTTCATCCTGGCCCAGTTCGGCTTCACCAAGGACAACGTTCTGGAGAAGGTAAAGGCCGCCGACGACAACACGGTCGTCATCACCGTCTCGAAGCCCTTCGCGCCGACATTCTTCCTGAACTGCCTGACCTCGGGCGTCGCCTCGATCGTCGACACCAAGCTGGTCAAGGCCAATGAGAAGGACGGCGATTTCGGCAATGGCTGGCTCAAGCTGAACTCGGCCGGCTCCGGCGCCTACAAGGTCCGGGCCTACCGACCCAACGAGCAATATGCGCTCGACGCCAATGAGAGCTGGTACAAGGGCGCGCCGAAGAACAAGCGCATCGTCGTACGCCACGTCGCCGAGCCGGCCTCGCAGCGCCTCCTGCTCGAGAAGGGCGACATCGACATCGCCCGCAACCTCTCCAAGGACCAGCTCGCGGCGGTCAAGACCAACAAGGACGTCGAGATCGTCCAGGGCGACAAGGGTTACATCCTCTATCTCGGCCTGAACCAGAAGAACCCGAATTTCGCCAAGCCCGAGGTTCGCGAGGCCCTGAAATACCTCGTCGATTACGCCTCGATCGAGCGCAACATCGTCGAGGGCACCTATAAGGCCCATGAATCCTTCCTGCCCAAGGGTTTCCTCGGCGCGATCGACGACAAGCCCTACAAGTTCGATCCGGCCAAGGCGAAGGAACTGCTCGCCAAGGCCGGCCTGCCGAACGGCTTCACCGTCACCATGGACGTTCGCTCTGTGAACCCGATCACCGACATCGCGCAGGCGATCCAGTCGAACTGGGCCCAGGCCGGCATCAAGCTCGAGCTGATCCCCGGCGACGGCAAGCAGACCCTGACCAAGTACCGCGCCCGCACCCACGACATCTATATCGGCCAGTGGGGCCCGGATTATCTCGATCCGCACACCAATGCCGAAACCTTCGCCATCAACGAGAACAATGGCGAGGACGCCAAGTCGAAGACGCTGGCCTGGCGCAATGCCTGGGACATCCCGGACATGACCAAGGTCACGCAGGCCAACGTGCTGGAAACCGACGCCGCCAAGCGCGCCGCCGTCTATGGCGCGCTGCAGCGCGAGCATCAGAAGGTTTCGCCCTTCGTCATCATGTTCCAGCAGGTCGAGGTCTCGGCCGATCGCAAGGGCGTCAAGGGCTGGGCCATCGGGCCGAGCTCGGACACCAATTTCTACGCGCCGATCACGAAGAACTGAGGCGACGGGTCGAAAGCCCCGCCACGGCCAGCCACGGCCGCGGCGGGGCTTTTGCTTCCGGCCGGTCGCCGGGTAGGCCCTCGCAATCCCGGAAGCGGAAAACTGTGATGACGAGCGTGGCCCAGAGCCCGGTTCGCAGGCGTTCATGGAACGAGACGGCGCGGCGCTGGGCGAAGATCGCCTCGCGCGAGCTCAGCACCGTCGCGATCACCATCTTCGGCCTGCTGCTGATCACCTTCCTGATCGCCCGCGTCGTGCCGATCGATCCGGTTCTCGCCGTGGTCGGCGACAATGCCCGCCCGGAAGTCTATGATGCCGCCCGTGCCGAACTGGGCCTCGACAAGCCGCTCTGGCAGCAATTCGGCATCTATGTCGGCAAGGTCTTCACCGGCGATCTCGGTCGCTCGGTTTTGACCTCCAATACGGTCGTCGACGACATCAAGCGCGTTTTTCCGGCGACGCTTGAACTCGCCACGCTCGGCACCTTGATCGGCTGTCTGCTCGGCATTCCGCTCGGTGTTCTGGCTGCGGTCTATCAGGGCCGCTGGCCGGACCAGGTCGCCCGCGTCATCGGCCTTTTCGGCTATTCGATCCCGGTCTTCTGGCTCGGCCTGATGGGCCTCCTGCTGTTCTACGCCAAGCTCGGCTGGGTCGGCGGGCCGGGACGCGCCGGCGTCGCCTTTCAGGATCTCGTCACGCCGATCACCGGCGTGCTGGTGATCGACACCGCGATCGAGGGGGATTGGGAGGCGTTCCGGGACGCCTGGTCCCATCTCATCCTGCCTTCGGCCGTGCTCGGCATCCTCAGCGTCGCCTATATCAGCCGGATGACGCGCAGCTTCATGATCACCGAGCTGCAGCAGCAATACGTCATCGCCGCCCGCGTGAAGGGCCTGTCGGAGTTCCGTGTCGTCTGGCGCCACGCCATGCACAACGCCTTCGTGCCGCTGGTGACGGTGATCGCCGTCTCCTACATGCACCTGCTCGAGGGCTCGGTGCTGACCGAGACGATCTTCGCCTGGCCCGGACTCGGACGCTACCTCACCAATTCGCTGCTGAATGCCGACATGAACGCGGTGCTGGGCGGCACGCTGGTGATCGGGGCGGTCTTCATCGGCGTCAACCTGCTGTCCGACATCCTCGGCCGGCTCGTCGATCCGCGGACTCGATGAGGCCGGCATGACCACCTGGACCGACTATCTCCTCACCGATTCCCCTGCCTCGCGCCGCCAGGCCCGCCTCGGCCAGATGTATCGGAAATGGCTCGCCTTTCGTCGCAATCCGCTGGCGATGGTCGGCCTCGCCATCATCGTCGCGCTGTTGCTGGTCGCAGCCTTCGCGCCTCTGATCGCCACCGCCAACCCGCTGGCGCAGAACCTCGATTTGCGCCTGCTGCCGCCATCGGGAACCAATTTCTTCGGCACCGACTCGCTTGGCCGCGACATCTTCAGCCGCATCGTCTACGGCACCCGCGTCACGCTGGTGATCGTGCTGCTCGTCGTCGTCTCGGTCGGCCCGATCGGTCTCCTGATCGGCGCGGCCTCGGGCTATCTTGGCGGCTGGGTCGACCGCGCCCTGATGCGCATGACCGACGTCTTTCTCGCCTTCCCGCGGCTCGTGCTGGCGCTCGCCTTCGTGGCGGCACTCGGCCCCGGCCTTGAGAACGCGGTCATCGCCATCGCCATCACCGCCTGGCCTCCCTATGCCCGCGTCGCCCGCGCCGAGACGCTGATCATCCGCCAGCAGGACTACATCGCCGCCGTGCGCCTGCAGGGCGCCTCGCAATGGCGCATCGTCTGGAAGCATGTCGTGCCGATGTGCCTGCCCTCGCTGATCGTCCGCACCACGCTCGACATGGCCGGCGTCATCCTGATCGCGGCGGGCCTCGGCTTCCTTGGCCTCGGCGCCCAGCCGCCGATTCCCGAATGGGGCGCGATGATCTCGGCCGGCCGCGAGCAGATCTTCGACCAATGGTGGGTCGCGACCTTCCCCGGCCTCGCGATCTGCGTCGTCGCGCTCGGCTTCAACCTGCTCGGCGACGGCCTGCGCGACGTCATGGATGCGAGATAGGGCGATGGAACAGCCGCTTCTCGAACTCGACAATCTGCGCGTCGATTTTCACACCCCCACCGGCATCGTCCATGCCGTGCGGGGCCTGTCCTTCACGCTCGGCCGCGAACGGCTCGGCATCGTCGGCGAATCCGGATCCGGCAAGTCGATGACCGGCCGCGCCATTCTCGACCTGATCCCTCATCCGGGCGAAGTCCGGGCCGATCGTCTGAGCTTTCGCGGCCAGGACATGCTCACCATGGACAAGAGCGCCCGGCGCAAGCTGCGCGGCCGCCACATCTCGATGGTGATGCAGGACCCGAAATTCTCGCTGAACCCGGTTCGGACGGTCGGCGACCAGATCGCCGAGGCCTACCGCGTCCACCACAAGGCCAGCGCCCGAGAAGCAAAGCAGCGCTCGCTGGCCATGCTCGAATCCGTGCAGATCCGCGAGCCGGCGCGCGTCTACGACCTCTACCCGCACGAGGTCTCGGGCGGCATGGGCCAGCGCGTCATGATCGCGATGATGCTGATCGCCGAGCCCGACATCCTGATCGCCGACGAGCCGACCTCGGCGCTCGACGTCACCGTGCAACTCCAGATCCTCAAGATCCTCGACGATCTCGTCACCCAGCGCGGCATGGGGCTGATCTTCATCAGCCATGACCTGCATCTGGTGCAGTCCTTCTGCGACCGCGTCATCGTGATGTATGGCGGCAAGGCGATGGAGACGCTGCCAGCCGCCGAACTCGCCGATGAATCCGCCCGCGCCCGGCGCCATCCCTACACGCTCGGCCTGCTCGGCTGCCTGCCGGACCTCGACCATCCCAAGGCGGAACTCGCGACCCTGAACCGAGACCCGGCATGGTTGGTGTGATGGCTGGCATGAATCCTCAACCCGCGATCACCCTCGAAAATCTCAACGTCTCCTTCGGCGATTCCCATGTCGTGAAGGATCTCTCCTTCACGGTCGCACCCGGGGAGAGCTACGGCATCGTCGGCGAATCCGGTTCGGGCAAGTCGACCGTGCTGCGCGTGCTGGCCGGCCTCAACCGCGACTGGAGCGGCACGATCGGGATCGAGGGACAGGACCAGCCGAAGATCCGCGGCAAGGCCTTCCATGCCCGCGTGCAGATGGTCTTTCAGGACCCCTACGGTTCGCTGCATCCGAAGAAGACGGTCGACGACACGCTGGCCGAGCCGCTGGCCATCCACCGCATCGGCGATGCCGAGAAGCGCATCGGCCGGGCGATGTCGGAGGTCGGGCTGCCGGCCTCCTTCCGCTTTCGCTACCCGCACCAGCTCTCCGGCGGCCAGCGCCAGCGCGTCGCGATCGCGCGCGCGCTCGTGCTCGAGCCCTCGATCCTGCTGCTCGACGAACCGACTTCGGCGCTCGACGTCTCGATCCAGGCCGAGGTGCTGAACCTGCTGCAGGCCCTGCGCAGGGAACGAAAGCTGACCTATATCCTCGTCAGTCACGATCTCGCGGTCGTCGCCCATATGTGCGAGCGCCTGCTGGTGATGCAGTTCGGCCGCGGTGTCGAGGAGATGACGGCGCAGACCCTGGCGGCGCGAAGCCCACAGACCGCCTATGCGCAGCAATTGCTGACCGCGAGCGAGGGTTTCAGGCGCGCTTGATCACGGCGCTCTGCACGCAAAGCGTTTGGCAATCCGGCGCCTTGGTCTCATTCTCGTCGCAAGCCCGGAGTCCAGATGGACATCGCTGCGGAAGCGGGACCGGGCACGGAGATTGAGACCTATGGACGCCATCGCCGAACGCTTCCTCCAGCCGGAAACGATCCCCGAGCGAACCCCGGTTCCGCCCTTCGATCTGGTGATCTTCGGCGCGGGCGGGGATCTCGCCATGCGAAAGCTCTTTCCGGCTCTGGCCCAGCGCAGCCGCGAAGGCGTGCTGCCCGGCGAAAGCCGCATCCTCGGCATCGTCCGCAAGGCCGAGGATGTCGAGGGGCTGCCGAAGCAGATCGCCAAGCGGCTCGCCGAGGAAGGCCTTTCGAAGGACGATGTCCACGCCTTCCTGCAACGCCTTACCGTGGTGTTGCTCGATGCGCTCAAGCCCGAGACCTACAAGCCGCTGAAAAAGGAGCTGGGCGACAACGACCGTGTGCGCTCCTTCTATCTCTCGACGCCGCCGGACCTCTTCATTCCGATCTGCGAGAACCTCGCGGCGGCCGGCATCCTGACCCCGACCTCCCGCGTTATCCTGGAAAAGCCGCTCGGGCGCGATCTCGCCTCCGCCCGCGAGATCAACGATGCGGTGGGGCGCATCCTGCCCGAGGACCGGACCTACCGGATCGACCATTATCTCGGCAAGGAGACGGTGCAGAACCTGCTCGTGCTGCGCTTCGCCAACACGCTCTTCGAGCGCTCCTGGACTGGCCGCGACATCGACCATGTCCAGATCACGGTGGCGGAAACCGTTGGGCTGGAGAGCCGCGCCGGCTATTACGACAAGGCCGGGCAGATGCGCGACATGGTCCAGAACCATCTCATGCAGCTCCTTACGCTCTTCGCCATCGAGCCGCCCAATATGCTCGAGGCCGGCGCCGTCCGTGACGAGAAGATCAAGGTCCTGAAGGCGCTGCGCCCCATCGTCGGGCCTGATGTCGAGCGCTACACGGTGCGCGGCCAGTACGGAACAGGCCAGATCGACGGCCAGCGTGTGCCGGGCTATGCCGACGAGCTCGGCCGTCTCAGCAACACCGAGACCTTCGTCTCGATCCGCTGCGAACTCGACAACTGGCGCTGGGCGGGCGTGCCGATCTATCTGCGCACCGGCAAGCGCATGGCGCAGCGCTATTCCGAGATCGCGGTGACCTTCAAGCCGGTGCCGCACTCCATCTTCGGCGGTGGCTCCTGCGACAGGCTCTACGCCAACCGCCTGCTGATCCGCCTCCAGCCGAATGACGGCGTCCAGCTCCAGCTCATGATGAAGGTGCCGGGCTCTGGCCGCCTCAAGATCGTGCCGCGCCAACTCGACCTGCGTTATTCGACCGCTTTCGACGAACGCACGCCCGATGCCTATGAGCGGCTCCTGACCGATGTCATCCGCGGCGACCAGACGCTGTTCATGCATCGCGACGAGGTCGAGCAGGCCTGGCGCTGGGTCGATCCGATCATCGCCGGCTGGCAGGATTATGCGCCGCATCCGCATCGCTACGCGGCCGGTTCCTGGGGCCCTTCGCAGGCGATCGGCCTGATCGAGCGCGAAGGCCGCTCCTGGGCCGATCCGGATTTCGCCTGATGCCCCCGGCTTCCAGCGCCGGCGGCTCGCTCGCCTGGCATCGCTTCGCCACCCTCGCCGAGGCCTCGGAGGCCCTGGCGGAGGCCGTCGCCATCCGCTTGCGCAGCTTGCTTGCGGCGCAGGGCAGGGCCTCGCTCGCCGTTCCCGGCGGCACGACGCCCGCCCGCTTCCTCGCTGCCCTGGGCCGGCATGATCTGCCCTGGGACAAGGTCACGCTGATGCCGACCGACGAGCGTTTCGTCGCGGCCGACGACGCCGCCTCGAACGAGCGCATGATCCGCGAGCAGTTCGCACCGCTGCACGAGGGCAGGGTCGCGTTCCTCTCTTTCCACGACCATGGCAGCGACATCGAGGCCGCCGCCGCCGTGCTCTGCGCCGAGCTTGCGGAGGCGCCGCCGCTCGACCTGCTCGTCAGCGGCATGGGCACGGACGGCCATGTCGCCTCGCTCTTTCCCGGTGGCGAGGCGGCGTTCCTGGCCGCGCCCGACAGCGGCATCGTCGTCGCCCGCCCGCCCGGCCTGCCGCCGCGCCTGTCCCTGTCGCCGGCGCGTCTCGCCGGTGCCGGCTGGGCGAGCCTGCTGGTCTCCGGCGCGGTCAAGGAGGCCGTCCTGAAGACCGCGCCCGGACGCACCGCTCCGCTTCCGGTCGATCTCCTGCTGGGCCGGGAACGGGGGCTCGACGTCTACTGGGCGAAAGAGTAGACCCGCCAGGCTTCGGTCAAATGGATCGCCGTTCAAATCGATTGAAAGACGAGAATATGGACGAGACTGCCGCGATTGCCCGGCTCAAGGCCTGTGGCGTGATTCCGGTCGTGGTGATCGAGGACGCCTCGCGCGCCATCGATTTGGCCCATGCTCTCGTCGCCGGCGGGATCGACGTGGTCGAGGTCACGCTGCGGCGCCCGGCCGGGCTTGCGGCGCTCGAGGCCATCGCGAAGTCGGTGCCGGCCGCGCTGCCCGTGGCCGGCACGGTCGTGACCCCGGCTCAGGTCGCGCAGGTCAGGGATGCCGGCGCGAAGGCCGTTGTCAGCCCCGGCTTCAGCGAAAGCGTTGATGCCGCGCTGAAGGAGGCCGGTCTGCCCTGGCTGCCGGGCGTCGCCACCGCTTCGGACTGCATGCGCGCCGTCGCGGCCGGCCGCACCGTCGCCAAGTTCTTCCCGGCCGAGACGGCCGGGGGGCCGCCGGCGCTGAAGGCGCTGTCGGGCCCCTTCCCGCAGATGAGTTTCTGCCCGACCGGCGGCGTCGGCCTCGCCAACCTGTCGTCCTACCTCGCCTTGCCGCAGGTCATCTGCGTCGGCGGTTCCTGGCTCGTCCCGGCCGATGCCATCGCTTCCGGTGACTGGAAGCGGGTGACGCAACTGGCCAGGGAAGCGCACGACGCCTTCAAGGCGCTACGCGGGTAATTCATCCGCTCGGGCCTGCCTGCGCCGCGCCCCAGCCGAGCCGATGGATGTGCTTTCGGATATCCTCGGGCCAGCTGGCGACTTCCGTCAGGAACCGCGCTTCATCGCCTGCGAAAAGCGCGCGTGACGCCTCCTCGAAACCGGGCCGGTTTCCCGCCATCGCCGACATGAAGCAGTAGGCCGCCTCGCGTGCGAGGCGCTGGCGGCTTTGTCCGCCATCGCGCAGCCGCGCCTCCTCGACGAGACGTCGTAGGGCATGCGAGGCGCCGCCCGATTGCGCCGCCAGCCAGTCCCAATGACGCGGAAGCAGCGTGACCTCGCGCGAGACCACGCCGAGCCTGGGGCGACCGCGGCCGCGCGATGCCGTTTCGGACGAAGCCGCATCGACAGCGGAAGTGCCCTCCGGCAGCCCTGCCAGTCGCGCCTGCACTTCGGCCGCCGAACCGCGCAGATCGAAGTCGATCACGGCTCCGGATCGGTCGTCGAAAGTCAGGATCGACGCGGCCGGATGGGCGAGCGTCGCCGTCTGCACCGCGACGGCGACATCGCGGGGCGAGCCCGAGGAGAGCAGGCGGTCGTCCTGAAACGCGGTGCAAGAGCGGAACGGCGTTTCCAGTGAGTGGTTGTCAGTCATGCGCAATTTGATCCGGGTAAAAAACTTGCCAGATTAATACCCGGGTGATATTTGCCTGTCCAGTGAAAAAACAACACGAGCGAAAGCCATGACGGATTTGGACAGGAAAGCGGCCATTGCCGCCTACAAGGAGCGCAAGATCGCGACCGGCATCTACCGGGTGCGTTGCCTTGCCAGCGGTCAGACGTGGGTGGGGCAGGCGGCCAATCTCGACAAGATCGAGAACCGGATCTGGTTCACGCTACGCCACGGCAGCCATCGTCATCGCGCTTTGCAGGCGGCGTGGCTGCTGCACGGTGCTGAGCATTTCGTGCTGGAGCCGGTCGAACAGCTCGATGAGGAGACCGATCCTTACCTGCGCGACCGCATCCTCAAAGGGCGGCTTGCGCATTGGGCCGTCGAACTTGGCGCCACGGCGATCTGAGATCAGGCGGCGGGCAGCTTCTCCACCACCATCTCGGCGATCGCCAGCGAACTGGTCAGCCCCGGGCTCTCGATGCCGAGCAGGTTGACGAGGTTGGCGACGCCATGGATCTGCGGCCCGTCGATGCGGAAATCCGGCATCGGCTCGGTCGGCCCATGCAGCTTCGGCCGGATGCCGGCATAGTCGGCCACCAGCGCGCCGTCGGTCAGCGCCGGCCAGTAGGTCCGGATCGCGGCGTAGAATTTTTCAGCCCGCGCCGGATCTACGATGAGGTCCTGATCATGCTCGACCCATTCGACATCCGGCCCGAACTTGACCCGCCCCCCCATGTCGATCGTCGCATGGATGCCGAGCCCGGCGGCTTCCGGAACTGGGTAGACCAGATGTGAGAAGGGCTGCTTGCCCAGCAAAGCGAAATAGTTGCCCTTGGCGAAGGACTGCTTCGGGATGTGCTCGGCGGGAAAGCCGTCGAGCGTCGTAAGCAACCGGGGCGCACCATGGCCTGCCGAGTTGACGATTGTCTTCACCGAATAGGTCGCGGGCTCGTCGCCACCGAAATCGACGCTGAAGCCATCCGCCTCGCAGCGCCAGCCTGCGATCGGCGTATTGAGGGCTAGCGAGCCGCCGGCCGCTTCGCATTCGCCGAGCAGCGACAGCATGAAGGCATGGCTGTCGACGACGCCGGTATCGGGCGAGAGCAGCGCGATCTCGCAGCGCACCTCCGGCTCCATCGCCTTGGCCTCGCCGGCATCGAGCCAGCGCAGCGAATCCACGCCGGATGCGTTCGCCCGGGCCATGATCGTCTCCAGCGCCGGCTTCTGCGCGGCGGAGGTGGCGACGATCAGCTTGCCGCAAGCCTTGTGCGGCAAGCCGCGCTCGCGGAGATAGGCATAGAGCCGCTTGCGCCCCTCGACGCAGACGCGGGCCTTGAGCGAGCCGGGCGGATAGTAGATGCCGGCATGGATGACCTCGCTGTTGCGCGCCGAGGTCTGCGTGCCGATGCCCTCCGCGGCTTCCGCGATCACGACCTCGCGGCCGGCGAGCGCCAGCGCCCGCGCCGCAGCGAGGCCCACGACGCCGGCCCCGATCACTAGGCAATCGATGTCATGCATGCGCAGGCGCCTTTCAGGCTTTGCCCGGACCTGACGCAGGCATCGCGGTTTCGATCAGGTTCGCCCAGTAGGTCACGCCGACCGGGATCACCGCGTCGTTGAACTCGTAGGCCGGGTGGTGGAGCCCGGCCGACTCGCCGTTGCCGATATTGATGAAGGCGCCCGGGCGCTCTTCCAGCATGTAGGAGAAATCCTCCGAACCCATCGTCGGAGGCACGGTGGTGTCGACCTTGCCAGCGCCGAAGGCGGCCTCGATCGTCCCGACGACGAAGTCGGCCTGTGCAGCGTGGTTGAAGGTGACCGGATAGCCGAGATGGTAGTCGAGCGTGAAATTCATGCCGAAGGCCTTCATGATGCCATCGGTGATCTCGGTGATGCGCTTCTGCGCGAGTTCGCGCATCTGCGGCGTCAGCGTCCGGACCGAGCCCTTGATCTCGACGGTCTGGGGAATGACGTTGAAGGCCTCGCCGGCGAGCAGCGCCGTGACCGAGACGACGATGGAGTCGAGCGGGTCGGCATTGCGCGAAGACACCGTCTGCAGCGCGGTGACGAGCTGGCAGGCGGCGACGATCGGGTCGTTGACGCGATGCGGGGCTGCGGCATGCCCGCCCTTGCCCTCGATCTTGATGTGGATGCGGTCGGCAGCGGCCATGGTCGGGCCCTTGCGCACGTCGAACTGGCCGATCGGAAGCCCCGGCTTGTTGTGCATGCCGTAGACCTCCTGCACGCCGAAGCGGGTCATCAGCCCGTCGTCGATCATCGCCTTGGCGCCGGCGCCGCCTTCCTCCGCCGGCTGGAAGATCACGACAGCGGTGCCGTCGAAGTCCCGCGTCTCGGCGAGGTATTTGGCGGCGCCGAGCAGCATGGCGGTGTGGCCGTCATGGCCGCAGGCGTGCATCTTGCCGGGCACGGTCGAGCGGTGCTCGAGATTGGTCTCCTCATGGATCGGCAGCGCGTCCATGTCGGCGCGCATGGCGACGACCTTGCCGGAGCCCTGGTTCCGGCCCTTGATGACGCCGACGACGCCGGTCTGGCCGATGCCGGCCACGACCTCGTCCACGCCCCAGGCCTTGAGCTTCTCGGCGACGATGCCGGCGGTGCGGTGCACGTCGTACATCAACTCGGGATGGCGGTGGAGATCGCGGCGGATCGCGGTGATCTCGGGAGCGAGCGCGGCAATCAGTTCGGCTTTGGGCATCGTGACCTCGATGAAGGCGAAGGCGATCCGTCGGCGACGGATCGGATCGGCGGGCTGGAGCGGCGCCGTTCAGGCGTCGGCGGGAACGTAGCGCCGGGACAATTCGTTGCGGTCGTCATAGGACGCCTCGAAGATCGCGGCCGCCAGTGTCGCGCGGACATGCAGTGTCTCGGTGCCGATGTTCTTGAAGCCGTGGCGTGCGCCCGCCGGGACCAGCACCGACTGGTTGGCGGTGACGACCATCTTCTGGTCGCGCAGATAGATCTCGGCGGTGCCGGCCATGACTTCGAGGACCTCCTCGACCGCATGCAGGTGCATCGGCGCGCCGAGGCCGGGCTCGCAGAACTGCTCGAAGATGCAGAGCTGCCGGCTCTGCACGAGGGCCGAAACCCGCATCTCGGTCATCACGCCGTCGCGCCATTTGTCCTGCGGCTGCGTCTTGTGGTCGAGGATCTTCATCTTGCATCCCTCATCGTTCGTCCGCGCCTCGCCTCGACGGCCCCCCGCCGGATCTGGGCGGCGCGGCAATATATCTCCAGAACCCCGAACGCGGCGCAGCGTCAAGGCTCCCAACCGCGACCCCGTTGCGCGCCGTCGGCGCAGCGCGCCACTGCCGCCACGCCGTTCCTCAGACCCCGAACTGCGTCCGCCAGGCCGCGATGTCGTCGAGCGCGACATTCGAGCCGCAGAGCACGAGCCCGATGCGCTCGCCCGGCTGGAACATCTCCTTGCATGCGAGCGCCGCGGCGACGACGCAGGACGCCGCCGGCTCCAGCAGCACCCGCCCGTTCTGCAGCACCCAGGTGATCTCGCGCACCGCCTCGGCATCTGGCACGATCACGATGTCCTCCAGGAACTGGCGGGCGGCCGCCATCGTCCGTTCCGTCGCGAAAGGGGCGCCCAGCGTGCGCGCGATCGAGGTCGGCCGGATCGCGACCGGCTTGCCAGCCTCCAGCGCCTGCGTCATCGCCGTCGCGCCTTCGGTCTCGACACCATGGATGCGGAGCGCCGGGTCGAGCCCCTTCATCGCCGCGCCGACGCCGGCCGCGAAGCCGCCGCCGCCGATCGAGATGAAGACATGGTCGAGCCGGCCGCCCGCGTCGTTGTTCATTTCCAGTCCGAGCGAGCCATGCCCGGCGATGATCGCCGGATCGTCATAGGAATGGACATGGATCATGCCCCGCGCGGCGTAGTCGTCGGCCTTGGCAAAGGCTGCGATCGAATCCTCGCAGAGCTCGACCTCGGCTCCGAGCGAGCGGGTCAGCTCGATGTTGAAAGCCGCAACCGTCTTCGGCATCAGCACGAGCGCCCGGCAGCCCATCGTCTTCGCCACCAGCGCCACGGCGATGGCATGGTTGCCGCCGGAGACCGTGACGACGCCGCGTGCCAGCTCCGCCTCGCTCAGGCCCATCAGCTTGTTGAAGCAGCCGCGCACCTTGAACGAGCCGCCGAGCTGCAGGCTCTCGACCTTGACCACCGTCTCGACGCCGAGCCGGGCCGAAAGCCCGGCGCTGTAAAAGGTCGGCGTGCGTCGGATCTTGCCGGCGATGCGCGCCGCGGCGGCCTGGATGTCGCCCAGAGTGACGTCGAAATTCATGCCTGCGCCTCTTGCTTCATCGCTCTCTTATAGGGGCGCGTCGGCGCGCACGGAAACGGATCGTTGGCAGCGGCGTTGCGGGAGCCTACTACATATATCAGAGGTGTCGGCTTGAAGCTGCCGGCATGAAACCTGCCTTGCGTCGCTTTTTGGAGAACCACCTCGTGACGATGACGCCCAAGCAGATGCTGGCCAGGCTGGTTTCGTTCAACACGGAATCGCAGCGCAGCAATCTCGACCTGATCCATTTCTGCCGCGACTATCTCGCGGGCTTGGGCGTCGAGAGCACGCTCGCGCACAATGCCGATGGCGACAAGGCCAATCTCTACGCCACGATCGGCCCCAGGGTGGACGGCGGCGTCGTCCTCTCCGGCCACACCGATGTCGTGCCGGTCGCCGGCCAGGACTGGACCTCCGATCCCTGGACGCTGACGGAGCGGGACGGCAAGCTCTACGGGCGCGGCTCCTGCGACATGAAGGGCTTCGACGCCATTGCGCTGGCCCTCGTGCCGGAGATGCTGGCCGCGCCGCTGAAGCGGCCGATCCACATTGCCTTGTCCTATGACGAGGAGGTCGGCTGCCAGGGCGCGCGCGTGCTGATCAAGGCGATGGTCGAGGACGGCCTGAAGCCCGCCGCCGTGATCGTCGGCGAACCCTCGATGATGCAGGTGGTCACCGGCCACAAGGGCGGCCTGCGGATGCGCACCACGGTTCGTGGACATGCGGTGCATTCGAGCCGCGTCGATGTCGGCGTGCCGGCCGTGATGATCGCTGGCCGGCTGATCGACTGGCACAACAAGGTGATGGCCGAAAACAAGGCCCGCACCGATGCCGGCAACGGTTTCGAGCCGCCCTACACCACGCTCCATGTCGGAGTCGTCCAGGGCGGAACCGCGGTCAACATCACGGCCGAGCATTGCAGCTTCACCCATGAGGTCCGCTGCATTCCCGGCGAGACCTTCGAGGCTTACGCCGAGCGCTATCGCGCCGAGGTCGCCGAGCTGGAGGCGCAGATGCAGGCGATCGCGCCCGAGACCGGCATCGACTTCGTCATCACCTCCGACACCCCGGCGATGGGGCCCGAGCAGAACGGCGCGTCCGAGGAACTCTGCCGCCGCCTGAGCGGCGACAATGGCCGCCATGTCGTCGCCTATGGCACCGAGGGCGGCCTGTTCCAGCGCGCCGGCTGGTCGACCGTGGTCTGCGGTCCCGGCGACATCGCCCAGGCGCACCAGCCCGACGAGTTCATCACGGTGGCGCAGCTCGACGCCGGCGCGGCTTTCATCCGCAAGCTGATTGCGGATCTGGCGCGCTGACGGGCACCTTGCCGACAAGCCTGCTGGCTGCCGCAAGATCGGGCAGACACTGCTTCCACCCATGCACCCCGCGCGCATTAGACCCGTGACTCGTGCGCGGCCTGCCCCTAACATCCTCTCCTTTCAGGCGCCGCAGGCTGCCTGCAAGGGAGGTATCATCCGATGAAATCGCGTGTTTTCGGCTTTGCTGCCGCGTTGATCGGGGTTTCGGTGCTGGCGCTGGGCGCGGCCGAGGCCAGGCCGCTGAAATGGGCCGCTGCCGGCGACGCCCTCACGATCGACCCGCACGGCCAGAACGAGGGTCCGACCACCTCGCTCAACCAGCACCTTTATGAAAGCCTGACCGAGCGCGACCACGCCGGCAGGCTCCTGCCGCTGCTCGCCTCGTCCTGGCGCGTGCTGCCCGACGATGCGACGACCTGGGAATTCAAGCTCGAAGCGGGCGTCAAATTCCATGACGGCAGCGCGCTGACCGCCGACGACGTGGTGTTCTCCTATGAGCGCGCCATGCAGCCGACCTCGGACTTCAAGGGCTATCTGACCTCGGTCGAGAAGGTCAGCAAGGTCGACGACCTGACGGTGCGGATCAAGACCAAGGGGCCGAACCCGCTGCTGGTCAACAACACCTCCTCGATCCGGATCATGAGCAAGGCCTGGGCCGAGAAGAACGGCGCCACCAAGGCGCAGGATTTCAAGAACAAGGAAGAGAACTTCGCAGTCCGCAACGCCAACGGCACCGGCCCCTTCACGCTGGTATCGCGAGAGGCCGACGTGAAGACGGTGATGAAGCGCAACGACGCCTACTGGAACAAGGCCAAGGTGCCGCTGGAGGTGACCGAGCTGACCTTCGTGCCGATCAAGCAGGATGCCACCCGCGTCGCGGCGCTGCTCTCCGGCGAGGTCGATTTCGTCCAGGACGTGCCGGTGCAGGACATCGCGCGGCTCAAGAGCCAGCCCAAGCTCAGGGTCAATTCGGGCGCCGAGAACCGCACCATCTTCTTCGGTATGGATGTCGCCTCCGCCGACCTGAAGGGCGACGACGTCCAGGGCAAGAACCCCTTCGCCGACAAGAAAGTGCGCCAGGCGCTCAACATGGCGATCAACCGTGCGGCGATCCAGCGCGTCGTCATGCGCGGCGAGTCGGTGCCGACCGGCATCATCATGCCGCCCTTCGTGAACGGTTGGACGAAGGAGCTGGACGCGGCTCCGCCGACCGACGTCGCCAAGGCCAAGGCGCTGCTGGCGGAGGCCGGCTATCCCGCCGGCTTCTCGACGACGCTGCATTGCCCGAACGACCGCTACGTCAATGACGAGGGCATCTGCCAGGCGGCCGTCGGCATGTTCGGCCAGATCGGCATCAAGGTGAACCTGGTCTCGCAGTCGAAGTCGATCCACTTCAACCTGATCCAGAAGAACCCGGCCGAGACCGAGTTCTATCTCGTCGGCTGGGGCGTCCCGACCTACGATTCCGACTACATCTTCTCCTACATGTATCACTCGCGCACCGGCTCGCAGGGCTCCTGGAACGCCACCGGCTACAAGGACGCCGAGGTCGATACGATGATCGAGTCGCTCTCGAAGGAGGTCGACATCCCCAAGCGCGACGCGACCATCGCCAAGCTCTGGGCCCGGCTGAAGGACGAGACGATCTACCTGCCGATCCACCATCAGTCGCTGAGCTACGCGATGAACACCACGCTCGATATCCCGGTCGATGTCGGCAACAACCCGAAGCTGAAGATGGTGAGCTTCAAGGGGTCGTAGTTCACGCGAAGTCTCCGCGTGAACCTCAACCGTCGTGCTCGCCCTTCTGGCGAGCATCCACGTCTGGGTCGTAGAGCTCGATGACCGAAGGCGTGGATGGTCGGGGCAAGCCCGACCATGACGGAGGGCCTGTGTATGCGTGGCAGGATGACAAGGTAACCCGCGATGCTTGCCTATATCCTGCGCTCTCTGATGCAGGGGCTGGTGGTCATGCTGGCCGTCGCCTTCATCGCCTTCTCGATGTTTCGCTTCGTCGGCGATCCGGTCGTCAACATGCTCGGCCAGGAGGCGACGCTGCAGGACCGCGCCGAGCTGACCGAGCGCCTCGGCCTCAACGACCCGGTGCCGCTGCAATTCGCCCGCTTCGTCATCGACGCGGCGCAGGGCGATTTCGGCATTTCCTACCGCCAGGGCCGCAAGGTCTCCTCGCTGATCCTCGAGCGGCTCCCGGCGACGGTCGAGCTTGCCGTGCTCTCCGCGCTCTTCGCCTTCGTCACCGGCATCGCGCTCGGCGTCTATGCCGCGATCCGGCGCGACGGCTGGATCGCCAATCTGGTGATGTCGCTCTCGCTGATCGGCGTCAGCCTGCCGACCTTCCTGATCGGCATCGGGCTGATCTACATCTTCGCAGTCGAACTGCGCTGGCTGCCCTCCTTCGGGCGCGGCGACACGGTCGCGCTCGGCTGGTGGACGACGGGCCTGCTTACGACGAGCGGCCTGAAATCGCTGGTCATGCCGGTGCTGACGCTCGGCTTCCTCCAGCTCACCTTGATCATGCGCCTCGTCCGCTCCGAGATGCTGGAGGTGATGCGGGCCGATTTCATCCGCTTCGCCCGCGCGCGCGGCATCCCCGAGCACCGGATCGAGTTCCGCCATGCCCTGCGCAACACCATGATCCCGGTCATCACCATCGCCGGCCTGCAACTGGGCGGCGTCATCGCCTTCGCCATCGTCACCGAGACGGTGTTCCAGTGGCCGGGGCTGGGGGCGCTCTTCGTCAACGCGGTGCAGTTCGTCGATGTGCCGGTGATGTCGGCCTATCTGCTCTTCGTCGCCTTCGTCTTCGTCCTCACCTCGCTCGTCGTCGATCTTGTCTATGTCGCGCTCGATCCACGGCTGCGGGCCGGCAATCCGGCCATGGCGAAGTGAGGGAGTCATGAGCGGGATCGACCATGCTGTCATTCCGGTGCGACCCGCAGGGTCGAACCCGGAACGCACGACCGGGCGACGAATGTCCGATCAACCGTGCTTGATGATGGCCCATGGCGAAGCGGTTCACCCAGCCATGGGCTCCGGGTTCTTCGCTTCGCGAAGCCCCGGAATGACGGGGGGCGCGTAGTGACGACGCTTCACGCTCCGACTCCGGCAAAGCCGCCCGGCCGCTTTGCGCGACTCTGGGATTCCGATCTCGCTTTCTCCTTCCGCTCGTCGCCGGTCACCGTGATCGCGACCGTGCTGGCGCTGCTGTTGGTCATGGCGGCGGTCGCGGCTCCGCTGATCGCGCCCTACGACCCCTTCGATCCCGCCTCGCTCGATCTCTCCGACGGCTTCTCGCGACCGATGGAGCCCAATGAGATCACCGGCAAGGTCTTCTGGCTGGGCTCGGATTCGCAAGGGCGCGACATTTTCTCGGCCATTCTCTACGGCTCGCGCGTCTCGCTTCTGGTCGGCGCAGCCTCGGTCCTGTTCTCGCTGGTGATCGGCGTGGGACTGGGGCTGGTCGCCGGCTATGTCGGCGGCCGCACCGAGGCCCTGATCATGCGCATCGCCGACGTGCAGCTGTCCTTTCCGGCCATTCTCGTGGCGCTTCTGGTCTTCGGCGTGGCACGCGGGCTGATCCCGCCGGCCCTGCAGGAGCGCATGACGCTGCTGGTGCTCGTCATCGCCATCGGCCTGTCGAACTGGGCCCAATATGCCCGCACCGTGCGCGGCTCGACCCTGGTCGAGAAGAACAAGGTCTATGTCGATGCAGCCCGCCTGATCGGGCTCAAGGCCTGGCCGGTGATGCTCAAGCACGTCCTGCCCAATGTCGCCGGGCCGGTGCTGGTCATCGCCACGATCAATCTGGCGCTGGCCGTGATCGAGGAGGCGACGCTGTCCTTTCTCGGTGTCGGTATGCCGCCGACCCAGCCCTCGCTTGGCACGCTGATCCGCTTCGGCCAGCAATATCTCTTCTCGGGCGAATGGTGGATCCTGCTCTTTCCCTCGCTCGTGCTGGTGCTGCTCGCCTTGTCGATCAACCTGTTCGGCGACTGGCTGCGCGATGCGCTCAACCCGAAGCTGAGATGAGTGCGATGTCTGCCGAGGAAGCCGGACCGGTGCTCTCCGTGCGCGATCTCACCGTCGAGTTCGTCACGCGGCGCGGCACGCTGCGCGCGCTCGACCGCGTTTCCTTCGAGGTCGGGCGCGGCGAGGTGCTCGGTGTCGTCGGCGAATCGGGCGCCGGGAAATCGGTCACCGGCGCGGCCATCATCGGCCTGATCGACCCGCCGGGCCGGATCGCCGGCGGCGAGGTGCTGCTGTCGGGTGCGAGGGTCGACAACCTGCCGCCCGAGGCGATGCGCAAGCTGCGCGGCAAGCGCATCGGCATGATCTTCCAGGACCCGTTGACCAGCCTGAACCCGCTCTACCGCGTCGGTGAGCAGTTGATCGAGACGATCCACGTCCATAGCGATCTCAGCGCCGCGCAGGCCCGCGCCCGGGCCATCGCGCTGCTGGACGAGGTCGGCATCCCGGCGCCGGAACGGCGCATCGACGGCTATCCGCACGAATTCTCCGGCGGCATGCGCCAGCGCGTGGTGATCGCGCTCGCGCTCTGCGCCGAGCCGGAATTCATCATCGCCGACGAGCCGACGACGGCGCTCGATGTCTCGGTCCAGGCCCAGATCATCGCGCTGATCAAGAAGCTCTGCCGGGAGCGCGGCACCTCGGTGATGCTCGTGACCCACGACATGGGCGTCATCGCCGAGACGGCCGACCGGGTCGCGGTGATGTATGCCGGCCGCGTCGCCGAGATCGGCCCGGTGCGCGAAGTGGTGAAGCAGCCGCTCCACCCCTATGCGAAGGGGTTGATGGGCGCGATCCCCTCGCTCGAGGGCGAGGCGCAGCGGCTGGTGCAGATCCCGGGCTCGATGCCGCGCCTCTCGGCGATTCCACCGGGCTGCGCCTTCAACCCGCGTTGCGCACAGGCCTTCGCCCGCTGTCATGTCGAGCAGCCGGAATTGGTCGTGGTCGGCGATCGCAAGGTCGCATGTCATCTCTACGACGAACCGTCATTCGGCGGCGTGAGGGCGGAGATCGGGAGATGAGCCACCGCTCCGGCACCGAGCCTGCCTTCGTCGAGGTCCGCCATCTCAGGCGCGTCTTCGATGTTTCGAAGCCCTGGCTCAACCGAGTTCTGGAGAATGCGCCGAGGCAGTATCTCAAGGCGGTCGACGGCGTTTCCTTCGACATCCGCAAGGGCGAGACCTTCGCGCTCGTCGGTGAATCCGGCTCCGGCAAGTCGACGGTGGCGCGCATGGTCGTCGGTCTGCTGCCGCCATCCGAGGGCACGGTCGCGATTGCCGGCGTCTCGATGCACGAGGCCGCCGCCGCAAAGGAGCGCCAGCGCCTGCGCCGGCGCATCCAGATGATCTTCCAGGACCCTTACGCCTCGCTCAATCCGCGCTGGCGCGTCGGGCGCATCATCGCCGAGCCGATCCGCGCCTTCGACCTGATCCAGGGGGAGGCCGAGATCGCCCACCGCGTCGGCGAACTCCTGACGCTGGTTGGACTGCATCCCGACGATCGCTCGAAATTCCCGCACGAATTCTCCGGCGGCCAGCGCCAGCGCATCGCGATCGCCCGCGCGCTCGCCTCCGATGCCGAATTCATCGTCTGCGACGAGCCGACCTCGGCGCTCGACGTCTCGGTCCAGGCCCAGATCCTCAACCTGATGCGCGATCTGCAGGAGCGGCTCGGGCTGACCTATCTCTTCATCTCGCATAATCTCGCCGTCGTCCGGCACATGGCGACGCGCATCGGGGTGATGTATCTCGGCCGCCTCGTCGAGGTTTCGGAGGGGCGGCAGCTCTTCGCGAACCCGCGCCATCCCTATACGCGGATGCTGCTCGATGCGGTGCCCGACCTCGCCATGGTCGGAAAGTCGCGCGAGGCCGTGAAGGGCGAGATCCCGAACCCGATCAGCCCGCCCTCGGGCTGCACCTTCCACCCGCGCTGCCCGCTGGTCTTCGACCGCTGCCGGGTCGAGAATCCATCGGTGATCGACGGCGTCGCCTGCCACGCCGTCAATGCAGGGCGCGAGGCCGCGGCCTGAGCTATCCGGCCGTGCCGCCGGCCTTGGGACGGCTGGTCCCGGCCGGCTTGAGCGAAAGCGGCGCGACCGGCCGGTCGGTGCGGTACTGCCCGCGCGCGATGGCGCCGAACATCAGCACGACGGCCGCCAGCGTCATCAGCCACCAGGGCTGCAGGGTCGCGAAGCCGAGCGCGCTCAGCGCGAAAGCCGTGCTGAAGGCCGCGACGCCGCCGGCGGCGAGCGCGCTCGGCATGCGGCCTGCGGCGCGGATCGCGAAATAGAGGCAGGCTGAGGCCGCCGTCGCACCGACGATGCCGAGTTCGTACCAGACCTCGAAGAGCAGCGTCGTCGGCGCCGGCTGCGGCAGGGCGCCGATCATCCGGCCGCGCAGCACGGTGTCGAGACCGTGCCCGGTGATGAGCTTGAACGGCTCGCGGCTGACGACATCGGCCCAGACCGCCAGCGTCTGCGTGAATTCGCCGGCACCCTGCGGAAAGGTCGAGACGATCGGCATCAGCAGGAAGGGCAGCAGTGGCGCGATCAGAATCAGCACCGCGATGATCGCGGCGATGATGGTCGACGCCGCCTCGCGATTCGCGCTTACGGCGCCGAAAGCGACGGCACCGCAGATCATGGCGACGGCCTCGCCATCCTCGAACCGCGTCAGCGCGAGCAGGCCGACCACGAGTGCCAGCCCGACCGCGCTCAGCCCCCGCTCGCGCGAGAGCAGCCAGGCGAGCGCCGGCCAGGCCATGATCAGGATGACGCTGATGCCGCGCTCGACGCCAGCATCCGTGTCCGCGTGGCGCAGCGCCGCGATCACGACCAGCGCCAGCGCGAAGGCACCGGCGATGCCGGTGCCCAGCGCGGCGAGGTTGAGGTTCGACGCCCGCATCCGCTCCGGCAGCGCCGCCATGCCGCAGATGCCGAGCACGACTGCAAGCACGAGATTGCCTGCCTTTTCCGTTGCCGAGGCGGTGTAGGGGCTCCAGACCAGCGAGAGCACCGCCCAGCCGACGAGACCGACCAGGATCATGCCCGGCCGGCTCAGCAGGGCGCGCTTCAACGTCGAGACGAAGGTGGCGGGCTCCTCGATCAGCGCTGCGATGATCAGCAGGACGACCCCGATCGGCGCGAGCACGACGGCAGCGCGGCGCGAGACCAGCGATGCGATCGGCAAGACGAGCGCCAGCGTACCGAAGCCGATGCGGCGCAACAGCCGTGCCGCGTCGGTAGCGGGGTCGAGCGGGGTCTGAAGGTGGCGATGCGACATGAATTGCGAACCGGACGACGGTCTCCCGCCGGAAAAAGCGCCGGAGATGGACCTGTTTTACCGTAACCGGCCCGTGCGGGCGCGACTGTAGGTGCGGCGCAACACTTCGTTGGCATCTTGCGCGCAGCCGGATCGGGCCTGCGGCGAAAGCACCCCCGCCGCCAAGGTGCTTTCGCGAAACGCGCTTTCATGGGATGACGTCGTCATGACGCTGCTGGCCGCTATCCCTTATTCCTCCGGTTTCCAGATCGACGGGTTCATGGCTGGTCTCGCGCTCCGCCTGAAGGAGCGCGGCCTGCGCCTCGGCGGTGTCGTGCAGCACAATGACGGGGCCTGCGAGCAGGGCTGCCTGTCGATGGCGCTGGAAGACCTCTCCAGCGGCGTTCGCTTTCCGATCAGCGAGAATCGCGGCGCCGCCTCTGCCGGATGCCGGCTCGACGCGACCGGGCTCGCCGCCGCCGGCGGAGCGCTCACCGCCGCGCTGGCTGGCGAGACCGATCTCGTCATCGTCAACAAGTTCGGCCGTCAGGAGATGCTCGGCCAGGGCCTGCGCCAGGAAATCGCCGCCGCCCTGATGGCGGATGTGCCACTGCTGATCGCCGTGCGGCAGGATCTGCTGCCGGCCTGGCGCGAATTCGCCGGCGAGGACTGGACCGAGCTTCCGGCCGAGGCCGGGCCGGTCGAGGCCTGGGCGCTTTCCCTGGCCCGCCTCGCCGCCTGATCGCCGCCGCGGAGCAGCTTCGATGGCGCAGGACATGAGCTTTCTCGACGACTACCTGGTTCGGCCCGATCCGCAGGCGCCGCGCCTCGGCGCGACCGTCTCCGGCATCGACCAGACGGGTGCCACGGTCGAGACCCGCGTCGTCACCGAACGTGCGCTGACGCTTTATCTCAATGCGCAGGAGATCGTCACGATGATGACGATCGGCGACCATCCCGACTCTCTCGCGCTCGGCTATCTTCTGAACCAGAACATGCTGAAACGCGGCGATGTCGTCGATGCCGTGGATTACGACGAGGAGCTCGAGGTCGTCGTGGTGCGCACGCCGGGTCGCACCAATTTCGAGGAGAAGCTCAAGAAGAAGACGCTGACCTCCGGTTGCGCGCAGGGCACGGCTTTTGGGGACCTGATGGAGGCGATCGACGAGATCGAGCTGCCCAGGGCCGAACTGCGCACGAGCTGGCTCTACGCCCTGACGAAGAAGATCAACACCACGCCCTCGCTCTATCTCGAGGCCGGCGCGATCCATGGCTGCGTGCTCTGCGAGGCCGACAAGCCCTTGGTCTATATGGAGGATGTCGGCCGCCACAACGCCGTCGACAAGGTCGCCGGCTGGATGTTCCGGCACGATGTCGATCCGGCGAAGATGATCTTCTACACCACTGGCCGCCTGACCTCGGAAATGGTCATCAAGACAGTTCGCATGGGCATCCCCGTGCTGGTCTCGCGCTCGGGCTTCACCGAATGGGGTGTCGAACTCGCGCGCAAGGCTGGTCTCACCCTGATCGGCCGGGCGCGCGGCAAGCGTTTCGTCGCGTTGGCGGGCGAGGAGAACATCGTCTTCGACCAGGATCCCGACAGCGTCGAGGAGGAGGGCGGCCGGAACCGCCGGAAGGGGAGCGAGCGTGACGACTGATGTTCGAACCCTCGGCCTTCTCCTCGCCGGCGGTCTCGCCCGCCGCATGGGCGGCGGCGACAAGCCCCTGCGCCTGATCGCGGGCCGCAGCATCCTCGCCCATGTGATCGAGCGTCTCGGCCCGCAATCGGACGGGCTGCTGGTCAACGCCAATGGCGACCCCGGGCGCTTCGCCGATTACGGCCTGCCGGTCGTCGCCGATGACGTGCCGGACTTCGCCGGACCGCTGGCCGGCATCCTCGCCGGGCTCGACTGGATGGCGGCGCGCCGGCCCGAACTGGAATGGCTCGTCAGCGTCGCCGCCGACACGCCCTTCATCCCACATGACCTCGTCGCCCGCCTGCATGCGGCGCGCGAGGCGCATGGCCAGCCGCTCGCCTGCGCCGCATCGGGCGGTTGGACGCACCCCGTCATCGGGCTCTGGCCCGTCTCGTTGCGCGAAGATCTGCGCCACGCCCTGACGATCGAAGACGAGCGCAAGATCGACCGCTGGACCGCGCGCCATGGCTGCGCCAGTGCCGAATGGCCGGTTGCGCCGGTCGATCCGTTCTTCAACGCCAACAGGCCCGACGATCTGGCGGAGGCCGAGCGGCTTTTCGCCGCCTTGCCGCCGGCTTGAACCCATCTCGGTGGCTCGCTATCTCTTCTGATAAGAGCGGCTTATCGCTGCCGTGCTCATCCGGGGGAAGATCATGAAATCATTCGTCGTCGCCGTCGCCGTCGCCGCCATCCTGGCCTTCGGGGCCAATGTGGTGCTCAACGACTTCTTCCAGAAGCCGGTCGAGGTCGCCTTCGCCAACAGCGGCGTCAGGCTCTGAGCCGGGCTATCTCGCGCCAGCATAACTGGTAGTCCGCTCCAGGGCATCGACGATCGTCGCAGCCTTCGTCAGGCTCCACCCATAGCAAGAATGCGCTGGGGGCCGGCGTGGGCAGGCGCGCCGGGTCGATGCCCGGCTGCAGCGTCCTCGTCCGCATCCTGATCCTCACGGCCGCGCCCTGGGAGGATCACGATGTTCCGCAGCCTGCTGCTTTGCCTTGCCCTCGTCGCCGCGCCGCAACTGCGGGCGGAGGATTATCCGACGAAGCCGATCGCGGTCATCGTCCCGGCCGCGCCGGGCGGAGCGACCGACGTGCTCGCGCGCCTTGTGGCGCAATCGATGTCGGTGACCCTCGGCCAGAACCTGATTATCGAGAACATCGCCGGCGCCGGCGGGACGACCGGCATGGCCCGCGCTGCGAAGGCGGCGCCGGACGGCTACACACTCGGCTTCGGCAATATGGGGCATCTCGCCGCCAATGTGGCGCTCTATCCGAAGCTGGGTTTCGATCCGCGCAAGGATTTCGAACCGCTCGGCGTCGTCGCCGACGTGCCGATGGTGCTGGCTGTCAGCAACAAGAGCGGCATTCGCACGCTCGCGGATTATCTGGCCTATATGCGCGCCAAGCCAGGGGCCCTCAACATCGGCACCTCGGGGCCGGGTTCGACCGGCCATCTCGCGCCGACCCTGCTGATGAAGCTGGCCGATGCCAAGGCGACGCTCGTCACCTACCGGGGCGCGGCCCCCGCCATCACGGATCTGATGTCGGGCACGATCGACTCCGTCTTCGACCAAACGGTGACGATGATCCCGCTGCACGAGGCGAAATCGGCCTATGCCGTGGCGATCTCCAGCCAGAGCCGCATCGTCCAGCTCCCGGACGTGCCGACCTTCGCCGAGGCCGGGTTGCCCGCTTTCGACATGGTGGTCTGGCAGGGCTTCGTCGTGCCGACCGGCACGCCGAAGCCGGTGCTCGACAAGCTTGGCGCCGCGCTGGCGCGGGCGCTCGAGGATCCCGAGGTCCTGAAGCGCTTCGCCATTCTCGCGGCAACCGCGCCCGCCCCCTCCGATCGCGGCGCCGAGCCGATGCGTCGGCGCATCGCATCCGACGTCGCCCGCTGGATCGACGTGCTCGGCGTGCCGGCGGCGAACTGAGGTCTTTACTCGATGACGATGCGTGGAGCGGACCGGACGGGCCCGCCCGCGAGCGACGCCATCACCTGCCGTGCGATCGAAAGATAGGCCTTGGCATGGGCGGAGTCCGGATCGCTCGCCACGATCGGGCGGCCGGAATCCGAGGTCTCGCGGATCGGCATGGCGAGCGGAATCTCGCCGAGGAAGGGCACGCCGAGGCGCTCCGCCTCGTGTCGCGCTCCGCCATGGGCGAAGATGTCCGAGCGGTGGCCGCATTCCGGGCAGATGAAATAGCTCATGTTCTCGACGATGCCGAGAATCGGCACCTCGACCTTCTTGAACATGGCGACGCCGCGTCGTGCATCGAGCAGCGCCAGGTCCTGCGGTGTCGAGACGATGACGGCGCCCGCCAGCGGCGTCTGCTGCGCCATGGTGAGCTGCGCGTCGCCGGTGCCGGGCGGCATGTCGACGACCAGCACGTCGAGCTCGCCCCATGCGACCTCGCGCAGCATCTGGGTGATGGCCGAGATCACCATCGGCCCGCGCCAGATCATCGGCGTCTCCTCGTCGATCAGGAAGCCGATCGACATGATCTTCAGCCCATAGGCCTCCATCGGCGCCAGCGTCCGGCCCGAGACCAGGCGCGGCTTGCCGGTGATGCCGAAGATCTTCGGCACCGAGGGGCCGTAGATGTCGGCGTCGAGCACGCCGACCTTGAGGCCGAGCGCAGCCAGCGCGACCGCGAGATTGGCCGTCGTGGTCGACTTGCCGACGCCGCCCTTGCCGGACGCCACCGCGATGATCTGCTTCACGCCCGGCACGCCGGCAGCCTTCGGCGTCGGTCCGCCGGGCGCGGGACGATGCGCCTGCTGGCGCGCCTGCGCGGCGGCGGAGGCCGGAGCCTTGTCGGCGGTCAGCCCGACGAGCACCTGCGTCACGCCGGGCAACCCTGAGACGGCGCTCTCGGCCGCCTTGCGCACCGGCTCCATCGCGCCGGCCTCGGTCGCGTCGATGCCGATCGCGAAGATCACCTTGCCGGCGTCGATCAGGATGTCCGCGATACGGCCCGAGGCGGAGAGCGATTGCCCGCTCGCCGGCAGCTTGACCAGTTCGAGCGCGCGCAGGATGTCGGCTTGGGTGACGGACACTGTCGGAAACTCCTGTCGGCAGGCGGGCCGCTGGCGCGGTCGGCCTCAGGCTCAGTTAACCCTTGCGGATGTGGAATACGAGAATCTCGCCCTGCGTGGCGCTGTGCTCGATTGCGTCGCCGGTCTCGCGCATCAGGTTGGGAATGTCGATGGCCGCCATTGGATCGGTGCATTCGACCACGAAGAGCGTCCCCGGCAAGGCGCCCTTCAGCGCCTTGCGGACCCGCAGCGCGGGCAGGGGGCATTTCAGGCCACGAAGATTGAGGGGGGTCGTGGTCATCGAGGGAACCGTGTGCGGATCGGAGCGCTTCATATGATGGCTTCTTGCATCGAGGCAACCGCGCTTGATCCTTCTCTCCCCGGGGGAGAATGTGTCTGCGTGGCATATGGATGAGGGATGTATGGCAGCGGGGCGCATTTCTTTCCCACATCCATCAGCGTTTCGCGCTGCCGCCTTCTCCCCCCGGGGGAGAAGGCGGATCGCGCCTTTCGCCCTGCTGTCGCTGCTGGCTCTGGCGCTGGTCATCCCGGCCTCGGCGCAGGAGCTCCGCGGCCATGGCGGGCCGGTGCGCGCCGTTGCGGTCTCGCCCGATGGCCGGTTCGCCATGACCGGCTCCTTCGACCAGTCGGCGATCTTCTGGGGCCTTGCCGACGGCACCGCCGAAGCGGTGCTGCGCTTCCATCAGGGCGCGGTGAATGCCGTCGTGGCCATCCCCGGCCAAGCTCCCGCCGACCAAGCCTCTGCCGGCCCAAGCTTCGCGACCGGCGCCGAGTTCGCGACCGGCGCCGAGGATGGCCGCATCGCACTCTGGCGCGGTGCCGCGGCCGAGCCGGCGCGGGTCATCGAGGGTCACAAGGGGCCGGTGGCGGCGCTGACGGTCTCGGCCGATGGCGGCCACCTCGCCTCCGCCTCCTGGGACGAGACCCTGCGCGTGACCTCGCTCGGCGACGGCACGGCGCGCGTGCTGGAAGGTCATAAAGGACCGGTCAACGGCGTGGCGTTCCTGCCGGGCGGTGGCCTCGTCAGCGCTGGCTACGACGCGACGCTGCGGATCTGGCCGGCCGATGCCGGCACCGAGCGGGTCGTCACCCTGCCGGCCCCGCTCAATGGCGTCGTCGTCGCGCCCGATGGCGAGATCGCGGTCGCGGCCGCCGATGGCCGCTTGCGCCTGTTCGGCCCCGAGGGCGAGGCGCGCGGCGAGATCGCGATCGGCGAGACGCCGCTGATCGCGCTCGCGATCTCCGCCGACGGCGCCACCATCGCCGCCGGCGGCCTGCGCGGCCAGGTCGCGCTGGTCGACCGCAAGGCCCGCACCATCCGCGCGACGCTGGTCGGGCCGGGCCTGCCGGTCTGGTCGCTCGCCTTCCTGCCCGATGGCCGGCAGCTTCTGTCCGGTGGCACCGACCGGCTGGTCCGGCGCTGGAATGCCGTCACCGGAGAGCATGTCGGCCCGGTCGTGCCGCGTGCAGGGCCAGACGTGCTCGCAGCCTTCCAGGGCGAGCGCGGCGCGCAGGTCTTCCGGGCCTGCGCCGCCTGCCACACGCTGACGCCCTCGGACGGCAACCGCGCCGGACCGACCCTGCACGGCCTCTTCGGCCGCCGCATCGCGAGCGCCCCTGCCTATGCCTATTCCGACGCTTTCAAGGCGATGGACATCGTCTGGACCAAGGAGACGGTGTCGAAACTGTTCGAGATCGGTCCCGGCGCTTACACGCCCGGCACCAAGATGCCCGAGCAGACCATCGGCTCGGCCGAGGACCGGCAGGCGCTGGTCGACTGGCTGGAGAAGGTGACGGCGGCAAAGTAGGCGAGGCTCGATCAAAAACCTCGACGTCATCCCGGACAAGCCGCGAAGCGGCGCCGCTCCGGGATCCATCGAAGGCCTCCGGAACTCTACGATGGATCCCGGAGTTCCACTTCGCTGCATCCGGGATGACGGCGCGGGTTTGACGAACGAAACGCCCTCTACTGCAACGGGTCGTCGCCGCGCTCGGCCCGCTCGCGCAGATAGTCGTCGGTCGTGCGCACATTCGGCCGCTGCGGCGAGAGATGCGGGTCGAAGCTCTCGTTGACCACCACCTCGACGCGGCAATCTTCGCACATCCGGATCACCGCGATGCGCTTGGCCGCGTCGCCCGAGAACATCCAGTGCTTGTTCTCCAGCTTCGCCGCGATCTTTTCGATGGTGCTGCGCACGCCGAAGGGCTTTGCGCAGTTGATGCAGTGGAACGGCTCTTCCTCCTTGAGCACGCGCTTGCCGCCGCGCCAGGCCTCGAAGTCGATGCGCGGCTCCAGCGTGATCACCTTTTCGGGGCAGGTTGCGGCGCAGAGCCCGCACTGCACGCAAAGGTCCTCCTGGAAGGCGAGCGTCGGCCGGTCGGGATTGTCGGAGAGCGCCTGCACCGGACAAGCGGAAACGCATGCGAGGCAGAGCGTGCAGCCCTCTGTCTCGACATGAATCGTCCCGAAAGGCGCCCGTTCCGGCAGCGCGACCGAGGCCACGGGCGTGGGCGCCGCAGCATACAGCTCAGCGATGGTCTGGCGCAGCAGCGGCCGGCCTTCGCCCATCGGCCGGAAACGCGCGGGCGCGGGCGAGACGATGCCAGGCGCGAGGCGGGCCAGCGCCGCAGCCAACTGGTCGGGATCATCGGTCTCGATCAGTCCCGCGCCGCCGGAGCCGAAGCCGAGCGCCGAGGCGAGCGTATTGGCATAG